>DASSGT010000498.1:0-15304 GCA_035693345.1 Puia sp.
CAAAAATTCTTTCAGGGAAGGAATAGGAATTTCTCCAAAATGAAAGATACTGGCGGCGAGGGCAGCATCTGCCCTTCCTTCCTTAAAAATTTGCGAAAAGTGTTCACGGGTGCCCCCGCCGCCAGATGCGATCACCGGTACCGGGAGGCTCTCAACCAACATTCGGGTCAGTTCAACCGCAAATCCGTTCTTTGTGCCGTCATGATCCATCGACGTCAGCAGAATCTCACCCGCCCCCATCTCCACCCCTCTTTTTGCCCACTCCAGGCAGGTCGTTTTGGTTTCTACCCGACCCCCATTCAGATAAACATAATATTCTCCATAAATATTCTTTTTCACGTCGATCGCCAATACAACACATTGACTTCCGAATGAAAGTGCCAGTTCCGATATTAATTTTGGGTTTTTAAATGCGGCTGTATTAACGGAAATTTTATCGGCCCCGTTTTCCAACAGAATCCGGACGTCATCAGCAGAAGATATCCCACCACCTACTGTAAAAGGAATATTTATATGGCCGGCGATCCGGCGTGCCAATGCACTCAGTGTTTTTCGTTTTTCATGAGTAGCCGTGATATCCAGGAACACCAGTTCGTCAGCGCCCTCCATTGCATAACGGGCACCGAGTTCCACCGGATCACCGGCGTCCCTTAGATTGACAAAGTTTGTTCCCTTTACCGTTCTTCCGTTTTGAATGTCTAGGCATGGTATAATTCGCTTAGCTAACATTCGCCAGATCTTTTAATGAAATAAATCCTTCATAGATCGCTTTCCCGATAATGACTCCCCTGCAACCCAATTCCTCCAGGCTATAGATATCGTCGAGTGAACGAATGCCGCCACTGGCAATAAAATGAAGATCCGGAAAGCGACCGATAATTTTTTGATATAGTTCCACTGACGGACCTTTCATCGTACCATCCATTTTTATATCTGTACAAAAAATCTGTTTTATTCCTGCCATTATATATTTCTCTATAAAATCAAAAATCGGAATTTCAGTATTTACCGTCCAGCCGGAGATTGATATTTTTTCGTCACGTACATCTGCTCCGAGTAAAAATTTCTCAGGGCCATAGCGAAGCATCCATTCGTGCAGGAGATCTTCACTTTTCACGGCAATACTTCCGACCGTAGCGAATGCCGCACCGGATTCAAAAACGATCTGCAGGTCTTTGTCTGTTCCAATACCACCTCCAAAGTCAATAGTAAGTCCGGTTTTTCCGGCAATGGTCTCCAATACATTCCAGTTTTTTACACGTCCCTCTTTGGCGCCATCCAGATCCACCAGGTGTACTCTTTTTAACCCCGCGTCTTCAAATTGGCGCGCCACTTCCAATGGATGTTCATTATAGATCTTCCCGCTTCCGTAATCGCCCTGGGTAAGACGTACACACTTTCCATGCAGAATATCGATAGCCGGAATGATTTCAATTGACATGTTGTACTAAAACTAAAGTTGAATAAAATTTTTAAGAATACGTTCACCGACGAAAGCGCTCTTTTCCGGGTGAAATTGCACACCATAGAAATTATTCCTCCGCAGAGCCGAACTGTATGGCTGAACATATTCGGTTTTTGCAATGGTCGTTTCACCCAGACCAACATAGTAACCATGCACGAAATAAGTAAAACTATTTTGAGGTACATCTGTAAACAGACCGGATTTCAAATCATAAATATTATTCCACCCCACTTGCGGCACTTTGAGATGCTGATCTTCCTGCGGTGAAAATTTTTTTACTGTTTCATCAAATATGCCGATGCATTGAGTTTTATTTTCTTCGGAATATGTACAAAGCAATTGCATACCAAGACAAACACCCAACACAGGCTGTTTTAAATTCTTAATCAGCTGGTCCAGTTTCCGCTCCTTCAAATAATTCATAGCCGAGCTTGCTTCTCCCACACCGGGAAAAATAATCTTATCAGCACTGATGATTAAATCTGGATCATCTGTTACTACGGCTTCTGTGCCAATCCGTTCCAGAGCGAATAATACAGATCGGATATTACCGGCATTGTATTTTATAATTACAATTTTCATTTCAGCGCATTGATAAATTCCTTTGTCCTTTCCGGGATATCCCGATCCATTACATTCTCCAGGGCCCTGATATACGCGGTGCCAATAATAGCGCCGTTCGCATAGGCACAGGCTTTCAAAAAACTGGTCCTGTCCCGAATACCAAACCCAATCAATACAGGGTTTTGCAATTTCATACCCTGAAGTCGTTCGAAATATTTTTCCTGTTCACCAAGGACTGCCACCTGGCCGGTTGTAGAAGATGAGGAAACCGCATAAATAAATCCACTGCTCAGCTGGTCCAATTTTCTCAGTCGTATTTCGTCTGTTTCCGGCGTAACCAGAAACACAAAGTCCAGATTGTACTTACCGATTATAATGCCAAATTCCTTTTCGAATTCAAACATGGGCAGGTCGGGCAGAATAAGTCCGTCTACTCCCACTTCTGCTGCGTCACGGCAGAAATTTTCAAATCCATATTGCATGATTGGATTCATATACCCCATAAACAGAACAGGAAGCCCAATCTCATTTCGAAAATTTTTGAGTTGCTTAAAAAGATGATTGATCGTCATACCATTGGCCAGTGCCGTGGTTCCGCTGGATTGTATCACAGGACCGTCAGCCAGTGGATCACTGTACGGGATACCGAGCTCAATCATATCCGCCCCTGCATCCTGCAGCGATTTCATAACGGTCAGGGTGCTATTCAATGAGGGATAACCTGCCGTGAAATATACACTCAGGATATTTTTATTTTTCTTCTCAAACAATTTCTTAATTCGGCTCATATAACGGTGTTGACGAATTGCACGATCGATAAGGATTGACTGTATAATTTTCTAAACAGTTTTCTATTTTCACATATTCAAATGGTGCATGGCATCCATATACGTATCCATGTCTTTATCTCCCCGGCCGCTGAGGCAAACCACTATATTATCTTTTTTTGCAAAACGTATTTTTTCCAGAATGGCCAGTGCATGGGCTGATTCCAGCGCCGGTATAATTCCTTCCATTTTAGCGAGGCGAAAGGCCGCCTCTAAAGCTTCTTTATCTGTTGCACTATAAAACTCTGCCCTTCCTGAGGTAAAAAGGGATGCATGTAAGGGACCGATTCCGGGATAATCCAGGCCTGCAGAAATGCTATGCGGCTCCACTACCTGACCGTCCGCTGTTTGCATAACCAGGCTACGACTACCATGTAGTACTCCCTTAGTTCCTAAACAGGTGGTTGCAGCAGACCGTCCGCTATGTATGCCTTCACCAGCCGCCTCGACTGCAATGAGACGGACTTCTTTTTTATCCAGGAAGTGATAAAAAGCCCCGGCTGCATTACTGCCTCCACCCACACAAGCTATAATTACCTGCGGATTTTCACTACCCGTTTTCTCCTTCATCTGCCATTTTATTTCAGCACTGATAACACTTTGAAATTTTGCAACCATGTCAGGATATGGGTGAGGCCCTACCACACTGCCAATAATATAATGTGTGTCGGTCGGGTGATTGATCCAGTCCCGGATTGCTTCATTGGTTGCATCCTTCAGTGTCTTGCTTCCGCTGGTTGCAGGCACTACTCTTGCACCCAACATCTTCATTCTCGCTACATTAGGGGACTGTCGTTGCATATCCTTCTCCCCCATATAGACTATACATTCAAGACCTTTCAGCGCGCACACAGTTGCTGTGGCTACACCATGCTGACCCGCGCCGGTTTCTGCAATAATCCTTTTTTTACCGAGTTTTTTTGCAAGTAGAATCTGACCGATGGTATTATTAATTTTATGTGCTCCGGTGTGACAAAGATCTTCCCGTTTCAGATAAATCTTAGTATCATACTTTTCACTTAACCGGCCAGCAAAATATAATGGTGTAGGTCTTCCGGCATAATCCTTCAACAACAGTTCAAATTCCATCTGAAAATCTTTGTCATTCAGAATATTCAGATATCGCGTTCTGAGTGCTTCAACATTGCCATATAACATTTCAGGAATAAAGGCACCTCCAAATTCTCCATAATAGCCTTGCTCGGAGGGTTGCTGATAAGATGTATTTTCAATCATTTTACTATTATTTGGTCAGTGATTCCAGAAAAGATTTTATTTTGGACAGATCTTTTACGCCGGTCTGTGTTTCAAACCGGCTGTTGATGTCTATCGAAAAAAGTCTCTTTGATACTTCTTCTGCAAAAAATGATTTTAGTTTATCGGTATCCTCCGCTTCAATCCCGCCGCTCAGAAAAAAAAGCTTTTCAATACCCGCTGTTTTTAAAAGATCCCAGTTAAATTTTTTCCCCGTTCCCCCATATCCTGCACCCATAGTATCGAACATAAACATGTCGCAGGATTCTTCAAACGATTTTATAATCCATGAAATCGGATCATTTTCGCTTAACCTGAAAACTTTTATTACTGTAATATAATTGGCGATCTGTTCGCAGGTTCTGGGTGTTTCATCACCGTGTAACTGCACCATGTCAAGCCCATATTCATCTACCGTACGCATCATCTGCTCATAGGGAGTATTGACAAAAACACCTACTTTCCCGATTCGAAGTTTTAATCTTTTCAGCTGCTCTCCGGAAATGTTTTTACCTGCATATCTCGGTGATTTCGGATAAAAAATTAAACCCGCGAAATCAACGCCCATTTCGTCAAGTTTTTTTACCTGATCGAGTTGCGTCATACCGCAAACTTTTACTCTCATTGAGACTTTTTTAATTGATCAATAAAGGAAGCAAAAGCAATCGCGGGATCGGTTGTTTTCATAAATTGTTCACCGATCAGGAAACCATCAAATCCGGCTGTTTTCATACGTACCAAAGTATCAACGTCGCGAATGCCGCTTTCAGCAACCCGCAATTTGTTTACGGGCAGGCGTTCCGAAAGCCTGATCGAACGATCGATATCTACAGAAAAAGTCTTCAGATCACGGTTATTAATACCCACCACATCCACTTCTTCACAAACATGATCCAGTTCTTTTTCTTCGTGAATTTCCAAAAGCACTTCCATTCCCAGCATTTTTGCCCGGGCGGCCAGCTGCCATGTTTCAGACGGCTGAAGGCATGCCGCTATTAACAATATTACATCTGATCCGATCGCTTTTGATTCAACCAGCTGATACGGATCCAGAATGAAATCTTTCCGCAAAATCGGTACTTTATTGAACCGTGCATTGACGAGATCTTCTGATGAACCACCAAACGAAGGTTCGTCAGTGAGAATTGAAATCATCGATGCTCCATAGTAAACATACCCTTTAGTGACGGCTTCCACAGTCGCCGTATCATTAATGATCCCTCTGGAAGGAGACTTCCGCTTGAATTCCGCGATAATGCCTGTTTTCATGGGATCAAGCAGGAATTTTTTCATCGAAAAAATCTCCCTGCCAAATCCTGGTGCATTTTCCAATTGCTCAACAGGCAATTCCTTTTTTCGCCTTTTTATTTCCTCTTTTTTATAGGAGACAATTTTTTCAAGTATGTTGACAATAGACATTTCGTTTCTTATTGCAATGATATCAGGGTGTTTAAAGCATTCAGGGCACGTCCGCTTTCGAGACTCTCTACAGCGGCCAAAAATGCCTGTTCATAACTGGAATAGGTACCCGTGCAATATAAGGCCATTGCAGCATTCGCAAAGACTACCGCATTCTGCGCCCACGATCCTTTTCCTTTCAAAATGTCGAGGAAAATTTTTGCTGCCTCCTCCGGACTATTTCCGCCATAAATATCTGCAGGCGAAACCATGCGCTTCCCCAATTGTTCCGGTGTCATGACGCGTTCGCCATCATTGGTGATCACACGTGCATCTCCGGTTAATGAAAGTTCATCATATCCATCCAGACTATGAATGATGGCGAAGCTGGCTTCAGTTTTCTGAAGCATATATGTATACAAACGCGCCATCTCCAGATTATAAACTCCGATCAATTGGAATTTTGGGACGGCCGGATTCACGAGCGGACCCAGCATATTAAAAAAAGTGCGGATTCCCAGATTTTTACGAATGGTGCCAACAGCTTTTAACGCAGGATGAAAAAGAGGCGCATGTAGAAAACAAATATTTGATTTTTCTGTTTCTCTTTTCAATTTTGACGGGTCATTCCCCAATTTATAACCCAATTGTTCCATCACATTGGAAGCGCCGCTGATACTGGTTGCGCCATAGTTACCATGTTTGGCTACTTTTTGGCCCGTACCTGCAACAATAAAACAGGCCAGCGTGGAAATATTAAAAGTATTTTTTCCATCCCCTCCGGTTCCCACGATGTCGATGGTTTCATATCCATCCAGATCAGCTTTTACCGCAAGTTCCAGCAAGGCATCCCGAAATCCCTGCAATTCTTCAATTGTAATGCTTCGCATCAGAAAGACGGTAATAAAAGAAGTAATCTCGGATTCGTTATACTGACCCCGGGAAATATTTGATAGTACCTCCTTTGCCTGTTCCCGGGTAAGTGTCTTGTATTCAAAAAGTATTTTCAGTATATTTTTCATCGTTTGTGGCTTGATTCGTGAAGCCCGGGGCTGGAGGCTTGAGGCTTTAATTATTAATTGTTACTTATTTATAATATCTGACAATACAATCTCTCTCCTGATGCTGGGCGTTAAGCTTTACGCTTTACGCATTACGCTCAGAAAGCCAATTCCTCATAATGAATTCTCCCTGCGGCGTCAGCACTGATTCAGGGTGAAATTGTACACCGAGTACATCGTAAGATTTATGGCGAAGTGCCATAATATGCCCTGAATCATCGGTGGCGGTTATTTCAAGGGAATCAGGAAATCCATCCGGATCAATTACCCAACTATGATATCGTCCCGCCATAAACCCGTCATTCATTCCATTGAAAAGATCCGCGTTTACATCACTTGTGTGTTTTTCTCTTTGTTTAATGTGGACGGGACTTGCTACTCCATGATACACTTTTGAAAGATTCACCAGTTTTCCTCCAAATGCTTCTCCGATTGCCTGATGACCCAAACAAACACCCAGGATGGATTTTGAAGAGGCATATCGTTTTATAAGAGGCAACAACAGGCCCGCTTCAGAGGGAACGCCTGGCCCCGGAGATAAGATAATCTTATCATATTGGCCGATCGAGTCCAGTGGGATCTGGTCGTTTCGCGCAACATCTACTTTGTCCCTGATGATTTTTTCCACCAGGTGAACCAGATTATAGGTAAACGAATCATAATTATCAAAAACAAGAATTTTCATAACCGAATTAAATTTTTTCCGCCAATACAATAGCGCGTTTTAAAGCTCCCAGTTTCTGGTTTACTTCTTCCAGCTCGGATTGTGGTTTACTTGCAGCTACGATACCTGCACCCGCCTGATAAGTAAGCGTATTACGCCGGCTGAGCAGGCTTCGGATCATAATAGCCTGTGTACAACTGCCATCAAAACCCACGAATCCGATACAGCCACCGTAATAACTGCGTGCCGTCGGCTCGTATCCGCTGATCAATTCCATCGCGCGTATTTTTGGCGCTCCGCTCAGCGTCCCGGCTGGAAAAGTCACAGCCAGCAGCTCAAAGGGATTACTACCCTTTTGCATTTTTCCTTTCACTTCACTTACCAGATGGATGACATGTGAATAATATTGTACCTCACGGAAATGAACAACCGATACCTGCGTACATTGCCGGCTCAGATCATTTCGCGCCAGATCCACCAGCATCACATGCTCAGCATTTTCCTTCGCATCTTCCAGAAGGGCATCTGCTCTTTCCTTGTCGATCTCATCATTGCCCGTTCTGCCGCAGGTACCGGCAATGGGATGCATGATCGCCTGACCATCCTTTATTAAAACCTGAGATTCGGGTGAAGACCCCATCAGGCGATAATCTCCATAATCAAAATAAAAAAGATACGGGCTGGGATTCACATTCCTGAGCGCCCGGTAAACATTGAATTCATCGCCTGAAAATCCAAGCTGAAACCGCCGGCTTAAGACGATTTGAAACACATCACCCCGCAGACAGCTCTTAATTCCCTTCTGTACCATTTCCATATAGTCTGTGTCAGACATGTTACTGGTTTCTACGCCATTTACCTGGAATGGGAAAACCGGTACATCTTTAGATCTGATCAGGGACTCAACCAGCGGTAATTCGCTATCAATATTCTCAACATGATTCTCACAGATGTATAATTCATCTTTGAAATGATTGATGGCGATGACATACTGATATAAACGATATCGCATGAGCGGAATAACAGGAGCTTCCTGTTTTTCCTCCATTTGAACCCGGTCAAAAAAGCGGACAGCGTCGTACGTCGTATAACCAAAAAGACTTTGAGCTGTCCTCACCGGTTTCTCTTCCGAAGTCTGTACATCAAAATGATCCATGAACTCCCGGAGCAGAGCAGGTACATGTGCAGACTTCATGGGATACTTTTCTGTCTGCCGACCCGGCAACTTGAATTCCATCTGTTCCGTATCAGAAATCTCGACGCCGCCAATCGCATGTATGCAAATAAATGAGTAGCTGTTTTCAGCCGCATGATAGTCTGTACTTTCCAACAGCACAGTATCCCGGAACCGGTCACGGATACGCAGATAGATTCCGACCGGCGTATATATATCGGACAGTATTTTTTTGAAACTGGTATGAATTCTGATCTTTTTCATTCTGCCTGCTTGATGTTAAGGATGCCTGACAACAAAAAAAAAGCCCCGGAAATAACCGGGGCCAGATATGTTTATAACATAGCAATCGCATTACGCGCCCCGATCGGAGTTTGTATGCCACCACCATGTGTTATTGAGTATCTGTTTTGTCATGTTTTACAAATATGGGATCAAATTTTGAAATAACCAAATCAGGATTAAATAATTCCTTTAGTTGTCGGCAGATGGTTGCTGAGCGGATCCCTTTTTACCGCCATGCGTATCGCTTTGGCAAATGCTTTGAATATAGCTTCTATTTTATGATGCTCATTTTCACCGTGACATGTTATATTCAGATTACAACGTGCGGCGTCCGAGAAGGACTTAAAGAAATGAAAGAACATTTCGGTTGGCATATCCCCCACTTTCTCACGCTGAAAATGTGCATTCCAAACGATCCAGTTTCTGCCGCCGAAATCCAATAATACCTGCGCGTCAGAATCATCCATTGGTAAAGCAAATCCATATCTTTCCATGCCCCGCTTATCTGCCAGTGCTTTCGCCATCGCTTCACCCAGGGCAATACCGGTATCTTCTATCGTATGATGTTCGTCTATTTGCAAATCGCCCTGAACCAGGATTTTTAGATCCATGTTACCGTGTCTGGCTATCTGATCGAGCATATGATCAAAAAATGACAATCCTGTTTGAATATCGGCTTTACCGTTTCCATCTGCATTGAGCTCTATCCTTATTCTTGTTTCTTTTGTATTTCGTTCATGAACAACCTGCCGCAGCCCTGTTTTCAAAAAAGAGTATATATCACTCCAGTGAATGGACTCCAATGAAACCACTTTTTCGAGATCATGGATATTATCTTTTACTTCCCCGCCACCCAGCTTCGCATCATGTTTTAACCAGATCGCTTTACAACCTAAGTTTTTTGCCAGTTGCACATCGGTTATTCTATCCCCGATGACGAAGGATTCAGCGATATCATACTGATCACTATCCAGGTATTCTGTCAGCATACCGGTACCCGGCTTGCGCGAAGGAGAATTGTCGGCGGGAAATGATTTGTCAATATGTACAGCACTGAAGTGAATGCCTTCGTTTGAAAAACATTGCATTACAAAATCCTGTATGGGCCAGAATTTATTTTCGGGAAAGGCAGCGCTGCCCAAACCATCCTGATTTGTAACCATCACCAGCTCATATTGCATTTCGCGGGCTATCCTTCCCATAAATTCAAATACACCGGGATAGAATTCCAGTTTGCTGAAATCGTCAATCTGGTATGTGGGCGGAGATTCTTTGATCAGTGTGCCGTCGCGATCTATAAAAAGAATTCTTTTCATTCGAATGATTACATCTTTTTGCGAGCTGATTTTACGTCCGTTACTTTAACAGAAGATGCCTTGTTGCCAAAACTATTACGGATAAATGTAAGTACGTCGGCAATCTCCTGATCCGTAATGGAAGGATTGGCAGGCATCGAATTCTGATATATTTTCCCATTGATCTCTTCGTGCGTATCCTGACCTTTAATGATAACACCGATCAGTTTTGTTTTGTCGCCGGTAACGCCCTTTCCATTCAACGGCGGATTGATACCGGAAATTCCAAGACCGTTTGCCTGATGACAGGAAAGACACTGATTTGAATAAACAACTTTCCCGGAGTCCATGGAAACCCTGAATGGCGATTTTTGAACGGCACAGTGATTCCCCGAACGATCCGTCTGTGCAGACGATAAAACCGGAATATTTATTAAAATAAAAATCTGGATGCAGACAAATAACGCGAGATAAATTTTCATTCTATTTATAACTTATTTTCCATACGGTTCCTTTTACGTCATCTGTAACGTATATGGAACCATCGGGTCCTTCTGCCAGACCACAGGGCCGGTGCAAAGCGCCTCCGGAAGCAGTATTTTTAGGACCTCCGGAAAACCCGTCAGCAAATATCTCCCATTTCCCTGAGGGTTTACCATTTTTAAAAGGTACAAAAGCCACATAAAAGCCCTCCTGAGGTTCCGGCGCGCGGTTCCACGAACCATGAAATGCGATAAAAGCACCATTTCTATATTTTTCCGGAAACTGAGTGCCTGTATAAAAAAGTAATGCATTGGGTGCCAGGTGCGCAGGGAAAGCAACTACCGGATCGATGGCATCAGTGCCTGCCGTTTTCTTACCATCCCCGCCATACTCGGGTGCCAGCATCTTTTTGTGTTGTTTTGGATCATAATAAATATAAGGCCAGCCGGCATTGTCTCCCTGATGAAGTTCATACATGCATTCAGCAGGTAATTCAGCATTATCCTTATCCGTATACATGGCGGGAAAAATAGAATGTAACTGGTCCCGTCCATGTTGCATAACAAATAACGTATTCGTAGATGTATTCCAATCCAAACCGACAACATTACGCAAACCGGTTGCGTATCGGGTTCCGTTTGCATAGGTCTGATTCAGCTTATCGGATCTGAATTTCCATATTCCGGCTGCAGAATCCAGGATCGGACATGGTTTTCGGCCCATAGAGCCGGTTTTTCTGTCTTCGATCTGGCAGGAGTTGGAAAACGCTCCGATATTTACATATATGTTTCCATTATTATCCAAAGTAAATGCCTTCGCTTCGTGTTCCCCTCTTGAGATCAGACCCGTAATAATTTTTTCCGGTTTTTCTGCATTCACCACTGTTCCGTCAGCATTGAGTTTGAATCTGTAAACTTCCTCATCGGAAGATGCATATAAGTATCCGTTTTTTACTTTTATACCTGTACCCTTGAAAGTACCGAAATCGATCTCTTCATCCGAAACGCCGTCTCCGTTTTTATCTTTAAGCCGCACAATGGTTTTACCATTTTTACTACTGGCCAGTTTCACATAGACATATCCGGAAGGAGAAACTGTGATGTGCCTCGCTTTTCCAAGACCTTCGGCGAAAACGGTGGTGGTAAAACGGGCCGGCAGGGTTAAACTTACATCGGTCTTTGGTTCTGATAATTTTGATATTCTATTGGTGTCCGGTCTAATTGGCAAAATGGCGTCTGATCCCTGACAAGTAAAAGCTATCAAAAGAAAAATATAAAAAAGACTTCTACTGACTTGTTTCATATGAGATTTATTTTGAGAGACAATAAAATTATGAATTTACGCGGTTCCAATATTGCTTAATGTTTCAAGAAGTTTGCCATTTTGTTCTTTTGTTCCCACTGTGATCCGAAGGCAGTCAGAACATCCCGGGGCTGAGCTGCGGTCCCGCACAACGATCCCGAGACTTAGTAATTCATTGTAAATTTTACGGGCATTCTTAATCTTAACAAGTAAAAAATTCGCCTCACTGGGATAAACGTTTATAACTGATGATAAACGGCTAATGTCTGCTGCCAGTTCATTTCGCATTTGAACAATCTGCCTGATCATTTCATTTACGGTATCTGTTCCACCCAGTGCCTGTAAAACAATATCCTGTGTTGCCTGTCCGATATTATAGGGAGGTTTGATTCGATTTAAAATATCGACAATGATTTCGCTTGCAAATGCCATTCCCAGTCTCAATCCGGCCAGTCCCCATGCCTTGCTCAGTGTTTGTAAAATCACGAGGTTTGGATATTCGGTTAATTCGGGTATAAAACTTTTCTGCCGGGAAAAATTAATATATGCCTCATCAATTACTACCAGGCCGTCAAAATTGTTCAGAATCGTTTCGATATCCTGGTGATTAAATGCATTTCCCGTTGGATTATTGGGAGAACATATCCATATTATTTTCGTGTGTTCATCAATCTGCTTTTCAATTTCTGCGAGATTTAGTTCGAAATTTTCTGTTAGTGGAGCTCTGCGAACTTCCACATCATGTATATGCGCACTCACTTCATACATTCCATATGTAGGTGGATGAATAATGATATTATCTTTCCCCGGGTTACAAAAAGCACGGTAAAGAAGATCGATGCATTCGTCACTTCCATTTCCCAGAAATATGTTCTTTGGCGGAAGACCCTTTATTTCTGTCAGTTTTTCTTTTATTTTAATTTGGTGCGGATCGGGATATCTGTTATAGGCAGGCTCCACAGTGGAGCCAAGACTATTCTCGTTCGCATCCAGAAAAATGTGTGCCATTCCGCTGAATTCATCCCTTGCTGATGCATAGGGAATCAGCTTTTTGATATTCTCGCGTAACAGAAAGTCGATATTAATTGTCAATTGTTAATTGTTAATTGTTAATTATTATTCCCTGCCTTCGTTCATAAAACGAATTTTAACTGCTGCTGCATGAGCTTCCAGTCCTTCGGTGGTGGCCATCTCGATAATCGAATCGCTGATAGACCGAAGGCCTTCGCGCGTCAATTGCTGAAAACTGATCTTTTTCACAAAACTATCGATGCTGACGCCACTATACGCTCTTGCATAACCATTCGTTGGAAGGGTGTGATTTGTTCCACTGGCATAATCTCCGGCGGATTCGGGCGCAAAATTTCCAATGAATACAGAACCGGCATTCCGTACACTGTCTGCTATCTCCTCAGCATTCGAACAGACAAGTATTAAATGCTCGGGCGCATAGGCATTCAGGTAATCCATAGCATCTTCTCTCTTTGACATCAGAATGATTTTGCTGTTCTCCAATGCATGAAATGCTACGGATTTTCGTGGCAGTTTTTCAATTTGTTCCTTTAATGAAATGTTTACTTTTTCTGCAAATTCCCGGTTATCCGTCACCAGTATCACCTGGCTGTCAGAACCATGTTCACATTGGGATAAAAGATCTGCGGCCACATAGACAGGATTGGCGGTAGGGTCGGCATAGACCGCTAATTCACTGGGTCCTGCGGGCATATCGATCGAAACACCGTCCAGTTGAATCAATTTTTTGGCGTGCGTAACATATTGATTGCCCGGCCCGAAAATTTTATAAACGGCAGGTATTGTTTCGGTTCCATACGCCATGGCGCCGATCGCCTGTACACCACCAACCCTGTATATTTTACGAATGCCCATCAATTTTGCTGAATATAAAATGGCAGGATGTACACTTCCATCTTTCTGAGGCGGTGTACAAATAATGATATCATTACATCCCGCAAGAATTGCCGGAATGCCCAGCATCAGTAACGTTGAAAATAATGGAGCCGTTCCTCCGGGGATATATAATCCGACTTTTTCTATAGCCACAGACCGGCGCCAGCATTTTATACCGGGTACGGTTTCAATATATGGCTCTGAAATCATTTGGTTCCTGTGAAAGGCTGTGATATTTTGTTTTGCCTGAACAATGGCTCTTTTTAATTTTTCGCTGAGTTGATCTTCCGCATTATCCAAATCAGAGATCGCGACCATCGGTTCGTGCAAACCCACTTTATCAAATTGAAGCGAGTAATCATACACCGCTTTGTCCCCCCTGCTTTTAACCTCCGCCAGTATTTTATTCACGGCTTCATCCAAACCACCGGCCTGATAGACGGGTCTGGCCATGAGTTCCTTCCACAGGCTCTTTGCGGGGTTGTCAATAATTTGCAATAATGACATTATAGAATCATTTTTTCGATGGGCACCACCAGAATTCCCTGTGCGCCAGCCATTTTTAATTTCTCGATAATCTCCCAAAAATCATTCTCGTTCACTACACTGTGAACACTGCTCCAACCGGGTTCGGCCAGTGGCAGAACGGTTGGACTCTTCATGCCGGGAAGTAATGAAATAATTTCCTTCAGATGGTCATTCGGGGCATTCAGCAGAATATATTTCGTATGTCTGGCTTTGCGTACCGACCGGATCCGGAATAATAATTTTTCGAGAATCTGTTGTTGCTGGACACCGATGGCAGGATTGCGTATCAAAACAGCCTCAGAGTACAAGATGGTTTCTACTTCTTTGAGTCCGTTCATAAATAAAGTTGATCCGCTGCTCACCAGATCGACGATCGCATCGGCAAGTCCGATACCCGGTGCTATTTCAACCGAACCGCTGATCTCATGGATTTCAGCACGGATATTTTTTTCCGCCAGGAATTTTTCGACCAGTACCGGATAAGTCGTTGCAATTTTCTTATCCCGTAAATAGGTGCAATCTCCATAGGATTCATTTCTTCCAATGGCGACAGACAGCCGGCACTTACCAAATCCGAGTTTTTCGGATATGGACACTTTTTTATTTTTTTCATATATCACATTCTCACCAACAATACCGATATCCGCTACTGCATCTTCCACATATTGCGGAATATCGTCATCCCTTAGAAAAAATACTTCCATAGGGAAATTTTCTGCTTCCGTTTTCAGTTTATTGATTCCGTTTTTCAGGTCAATACCACAGTCTTTCAGCAACATCAGCGAATCATCGAATAATCTGCCAGATTTCTGGATTGCAATTTTTAACCGCGGGACCATATAGTTCATTTAGTATTTAAAAAACAAGGGGCTTATCTTTCGATAAGCCCCTGCGATAATATTGTTTACACAAAGCATCAGCAGCCTACCGGCGGGGTAAGGAATGATGATGATGAATGTTGAAACGATTGTTCATAATGAAGCAGCAAAATTAATCGGACCCGTGCAGAGCTCCAAAATTATTTGGTGCCTTTGGCATCAGCAAGGAATTTGGCCAGTCCGATATCCGTCAGCGGATGCTTCAGAAGCCCAAGTAT
>DASSGT010000499.1:0-2324 GCA_035693345.1 Puia sp.
AGTGGTGTTATTAAAAGTACGACAAGTGAAATTTTAATAATTGTCAAAACATTTTGCGTCCGCGAACTCATTTTCAGTCCGAGCAGATTTACGCCATAGAACAATAGAATAGAAAATAAAGCGATGGCGATTTCTCTGGTCTGCAAAACGGATGGATCTGCAACAGAAGGAAAAATTATACCCGAAATATATTCAGCACCAATCAGCGCCACACCTGTTAGCGAGGCAGCATTGGAAATTAAAATAATACAATTAATGGCAAAGGCGATAGAAGGGTGATAACCGTAAGAAAAGATTTTATAGTAACCGCCTGTTACCGGCAACCTCGAACCGATTTCAGCATAGGTTAATGCACCGCATAAAGCGATCACTCCTCCGACAATCCAGGTAAAGAAAAACAGGAAGGTATCCGGAACGTGCTTTGCAACATTTGCGGGAGTCCGGAATATACCCATACCTATCACCAGACTCACCACAATCATCGTGCAGTCAAAAACGCCCAGTTTTACATTCTTTGACATAGTATCTTTTCGTCCGGACCGCCAGTTGCAATAATACCAGCAGAATGCAGTTAAGATAATGAATTATTCTTTTCTACTTTTACTTTGGAATAAACTCAGGGAATGAAAATCTGTATTTTCGGAATGCTTTTGATGATGTCAGGAACAACCTTCGGGCAGGATAGTTTGTCTTTGAAGCTGCAAAGTAAAGAGGTGGGTCTGATTAAGGAACCTGATACAGTGGATAGAAAACTATTACAGGAAGTAGTGGTCAGTGCTTATGAACAGAACCGGCGCCTGGCAGATGTATCCGCAGCAATTGGCGTGATCACAACAGCAGAATGGAATCGGTATAGCAGGATGAGTATAGTACCTGCTATGAACAGTATTCCGGGAGTGCGTATGGAGGAAAGATCCCCCGGGAGCTATAGAATAAGTTTTCGGGGAAGCACTCTCCGTTCTCCCTTTGGTGTCAGAAATGTGAAAGTTTATCTGGATGGTATACCCTTTACCGATCCCGGTGGTAATACTTATATGACACAGCTCGCCCCCTTTGATATGTATTCTCTTGAATTAATCAAAGGTCCCGCGGGCAGTTTGTATGGTGCTGCGACCGGCGGCGCCCTGCTTATTAAATCAAGACCGAATATCTGGCAATCCGGATTCACAGCTGAATACAACCATGGTTCATTTAACAGCAACACGATAAATGCACAAGTCCGGTTAGGCAATCCACAGGCTGGAAATATCATCAACTATTCGCATCAGACTTCAGATGGATATCGAAATCATACCAACCTGCGCCGGGATATAGTTACCTGGGAATCGATGTTGAAAAATACCAATAAACAAACGCTCAGTACATACGCATTTTACGGTGACCTCTATTACCAGACACCCGGCGCCTTAACACTCGCCGAATACAATGTAAATCCAAAACAGGCAAGGCCTGCTGCAGGAAGCAATCCTTCCGCTGAACAGGCACAGGCAGCCATCTACCAGAAAACGTTTATGGCTGGCATCACCAATACCTGTTATATCAGTCCAAACTTTGAGAATACGACGAATTTTTACGCTGCATATACGAATTACAAAAATCCGACTTTCAGGAATTATGAGTTTCGGAGTGAACCGCATTTCGGGGGAAGAACCGTATTTAATTATACAACCGATTTACTTCATTTTAGTTTCGGCGGGGAAGCTCAGAAGGGTTTTTTCCAGACACAGGATTATGGCAACAACAACGGTACACCGGATACGTTACAAACAAATGATAATATCAACGCATGGACCTATACGTTTTTTGCACAGGCTGACCTGTTTTTCGCCAAGGGCTGGCAGGTTTCTGCAGGGTTAAGTTTTAATGATGCCTTTATCGGTATTAACCGGATTTCTGTACCTGGATTCGTACCAAGAAATAAAACGTTTGATAATGAACTGGCTCCCCGGATCGCGATTTCAAAAAAGATTATTCCCGATATATTGCTGTATGCAAGCGTGTCAAAGGGATTTTCTCCCCCGGCTGTTTCTGAAGTACTGCCTTCCACCGGAAGCATCAATACCGACCTGCAGCCGGAGAACTGCATCAGTTATGAAACCGGTATAAAATCCGGGTTTTTCAATCAGCGGCTGTATGTGGAAGTTATTGGATTTTATTTTGAACTGCAGCAGGCCATCGTAGTACGTAAGGATTCCAGCAATGCAGATTATTTTACCAATGCAGGATCAACAACACAAAAAGGTATTGAATCGCAGATATCTTATCAATTACTGCCGTCCGCCATGGGTCTCATTAATAGTGCACGCCTCTGGGCTTCTTATACG
>DASSGT010000500.1:0-2730 GCA_035693345.1 Puia sp.
CCCTTTCCACAACCAATCCTCTGATTTCACCCAGTTCATCTTTGGCCCATACAACGGCAACCTGGGCAAAAGGAGCATTGCTGATCCACATTTTGCTGCCATTTAATACAATATAATCGCCTTCATTCCGGATATTACTGAGCATTCCTCCGGGATTGGAACCATGGTCCGGTTCTGTCAGACCAAAACATCCAAGCCATTCACCGCTGGCCAATTTGGGAAGCATCCTCCTTTTCATTTCTTCTGAACCGTAAGCATGAATGGGAAACATCACCAGCGAACCCTGTACGGAGGCGGTAGATCGAACACCGCTGTCGCCTCTCTCGAGTTCCTGCATCATGAGGCCATAACTTATATAATCCAGTCCGCCCCCACCGTAGGATTCGGGAATGGTTGGCCCAAAACATCCCAGATCGCCCAGTTGCTTTACTATTTGCTCCGGAAATGCTGCTTTTTGGGCATATTCTTCGATCATCGGACTGATCTCTTTTTTTACATAAGAACGAACCGATTCCCGGATCAGTTTGTGTTCTTCAGTGAGCAGATCATCCAACTGATAATAATCCGGACTTTGAAATGTATCGGTTTTGGCAGCCATATTAATATAGTTGGATGCGAAAATACCCAATTAAGCCTAAAGCCTAAAGCTTAAAGCCGAAGGTGGCCTGTTTACGTCAGGTTGCTGTCTTCAGAACATCTGATATCAATTATACCATTGAAGCCTAAGCAATTACACAGCTCCTATTGACAGAATGGCGTTTGGTGCTGTTTACAAGGGGATTTCAAATCTTTAATTTATCAAACGGATGCAACATCCTGCTTTTCTTTGTGTACTTAATATAAGAAATAAAACAGCTGTTGGAGTTAAGTGCACCTATACAACATGATGAACTGGTAGAGCGCTGCAGGCAGGGCGACAGGCGTAGTTATGGGGAACTATATCAGAAATATTCCAGGGCTATGTATAATACCAGTTTGCGAATTGTAAACCATACCGCAGACGCAGAAGATGTGCTTCAGGAATCGTTTGTGGATGCATTTGCAGCGATTGACAGCTTTGCTTATAAATCAACTTTCGGAGCCTGGCTGAAAAGGATCGTTATCAATAAATCCATCAACACGCTCAGAAAGAAGAAAATGGACATCATTGATATCGACAAGACAAGTGCAGTGCACCTGGCGGAGGAAGACGAATATGATGAAGAGGGTTTAAAACTGAAAGTGGAAGAAATAAAAAAAGCAGTCAGGGAATTACCCAATGGTTACAGAACAGTTCTGACACTTCATTTATTTGAAGGATATGACCAGGAAGAAATTGCAGAGATTCTGCAGATATCACATGCGACGGTAAGAACACAGTATATGCGCGCGAAACAAAAATTATTATACATCATAAAACAAGGAGGCTTATCATGAGCAGTCCACTGGAAAAATTTGTTCAGGAAAACCGTGAAAAATTTGACGCGGAAATGCCTGATCCAAAAGTCTGGGAAAAGATCAATGAAAGGTTGAACCCGGACACTGAAAAAGTGACGCCGGTATTTTCTATGACGTGGAAACGCTGGCTGGCCGCCGCCGCAGCTATCGTATTGGTAGGCCTGACCGCCGTCCTTTATTATTCATCACATCAAAATAAAATACAGGAAGTTGCGGGTAAAAAACCGACACACCCGGATACAAGTAATCATTTGCCTGTTGTCAATATGCCAATTGATACATCCGGACAAATTGCTCAAAAAGGTTCAGTTGTTCCGCAAAAACCGAATCAGAATAATCAGGAGTCTGTTAATCCTGCAAATGAATCCTCCCAAACAGGTGAAAATAAAGAAATGTTTTACTATGCGAAGCTGATAGAGCTCAAACACGAAGAACTCAAAACTCTCGAAAAGGATGAACCGCTACTGTACAGGCAGTTCTCCGGAGATGTGCAGAAGCTGGACAGTGTATACCATTCCCTAAAGACCCAGTTACCGAATAATTCCAACCGGGAACAGGTAATTGAAGCAATGATTTCAAATCTTCAGCTTCAGATCGGATTATTAAACAAACAGTTGGATATCATTAAAAAAATCAAACATTCAAAAAAATCAGCGTATGAAAAAGCATATAAATCCGTTTAAATGCCTTGCCCTGCTTGTCTTTGCGCTGGCCCCCTTCCTAAGCATGGCCAACACAGGAGACAATGTTGAAAAAAAGAGAACGATCACTAAATCTTACTCAGTGGGACCCGACGATCGCTTATCCATCGAAAATTCATTCGGCAATATCGTTGTGACCACCTGGGATAAAAATGAGATCCAGGTTGATATTGAAATCGGCGTGCATGCATCTTCAGATGAAAGAGCGCAAAGGATGATGGACCAGATTAATGTATCGGATCACCAGAGTGGTAAGGAGATTGGCTTCAAAACAGAAATTGGCAATATGGGCAAGGGCAGGGACAAGGATAATGGAGGTGAGGATAACAGGAAATTCTATGTGGATTATAAAATAAACATGCCTTCCCGGAACCCACTGCGTATCGAAAACAGTTTCGGGAAAATCAATATCACGGATTTCAATGGCACGGCAAGCCTGACGAGCAAATTCGGTGAATTGACCACAGGTAAAATTCCGAATGCCAAAACGATTCATGTTGAATTTGGTAAGGCAGATATTGGTCGCCTGAATAACGCGGATGTGGTATTCAAATTTAATAGTAAATCCACCATTGCCGGTATCGGCGGTAAC
>DASSGT010000501.1:0-2118 GCA_035693345.1 Puia sp.
CATGTGCCGGAAGTCGTTCCGATTCCAACATCAGTAACACCATTTCCTTGTCCGCTGAAAACATAATTGAATGTTCCCATTGGAATTTCGAAATCATTCGTCATTGTGTTTGTATTTCCACAAACTCCTCCGAATGGAAATCCACCGCCACCCGAAACTAAAATCACATCACCATTAGCATCAACAGAAAGAACTGTATTCGTTGCGTTATTACTTATAAAAGAAGAATTTTCTGTAAGCTGCCTGAAACGCAATCCGCTTCCGCCTACTCCGGTATAGGAAAATGAAGCAGGATCGGCATTTATTTCCAATTTATTTTGCGGACCGTTTGAAACAATATCATTTGATAAACCGATGCCAACATTTACTGAATTATCTCCGAGAATCATCGTATTGTTTGCTCTTGCAGTTGCATTTGAACCAAAACCATTTGCATTAGTCAGATTGTGAAATGCAAGTGCATTAGGAACTCCTGCCTGATAACCGATAAATGTATTGAGATCTCCTCCTCTGTTATACTGATCGGATAAATATCCCATAAAAACGTTGAAAGATCCCGTGTTTGTCAATCGTGCTGATAACTCACCATAAAAGCAATTCTGATTTCCGGTTTGACAACTATTTCCGGCTCTGACCCCACTATAAGTATTGCTGTTTCCATTAACAACGTCAGGGCCGCAAAACGCTCCGGTAAACGTATTGTTGTTTCCCGTACTGAGTGGTGTTCCCTGCCCTGAATGTCCACCGAGGTAAGTGTTGTTGTTCCCTGCAACCTGAAGCCAGCCCGAGTGCTCACCGACAAAAGTATTTTCATTGCCGCTGGCTAAATTCAATCCGGCATCAGCTCCGAGAAATGTGTTGAACCTGCCGTTTGTATTTGCATAACCTGCACCTTCACCTACAAAAGTATTTCTATCACCTGTAGTGGTTGAACCACCTGCCTGAAAACCTACGAATGTATTTTGTCCTGGAGATAAAATGCTGAGACTGGCACCAGTACCTCTTCCTACAAATGTATTTTGAGTCCCGGGGATTTGTAAAACGGTAAAACCATTGATATGATATCCGAATCCGAGGGCATTACTATTGGTAATATTTATATCATCCTGCACATCGAGACGATATAAGGGATTCGTCAACCCTATGCCAAGAAATCCAAGATTAGTGTTTGGTTCCCCTATAAGACGCATTCGTTCAACCCCATTTGTAAAAAATCTGATATCCAAAAAACCTCCGCCTGGCGCATTGGTTGTCGTTCCTAAAATATTATTTCTAGGACTAAAAAGAACATTTCCTGTTGCCGTAGTTGTACTCCAATTTACTTGTGCAAAAGATGTTTTTTGCATGCCAATCATAATTGTAACGATAATTATAATTTTAGTAAAAAAAGTTGGTACGTATCCCCTTTAAACACGTGCTGGGTGTCGGAAGTAAAATCGTTTAGACACGTGGCTTAAGTAGTGTTCAATTAGACACCTTAATCTCGGCTTAGCCAATTGTTGCCTGTTTTCGACTCCGCTCATTATTATCTTTATCCTTCTCATACTTTTTCATCTGCTCCAGAAATAATTTCTTGATATCCTCTTCAGATAATTCCTTTCGGAAAGTGAACGGAAGGAATAAGCTGCCAAACGAAATAATATTGAGGATTATGGATAGAATCTGAACCCACGGATTTTTGATAAAGAAGTCACCTATAGCCGAGTTATATTGATTTCCAAAATAAAAACTAACCGCTAATGCGATTGTGGTCAAAAACAAAAAGGTTCGCAGTCGACTTTTAAAAATAAGCCTTCGAAGGTTAAACCATTGCCCATTCCAAACATGTGCGTTCTTCAGCAGTTTCAGCAGGTTCATTTTGAACTTTGAGATCGGAAGCTCCTTGTAAGTTCCTTTGATATGTTCCTTAACGATATTCGAATCGTCTTGATGCATTATTAAATCTCTGATGCATAAATAACGTTGGCCACCCTTTTCAAAAAAGTCAATGCTACAATGGTACCACTTGCCATCCTTTTTGACTAGAGTGCTATTATGGAAACGTCCGATTGGATTCCAGAAGCCTCCGATGGAATTGTTTTTATTTTTCTTAATTCGGATTGTGGTACCATTGACTTT
>DASSGT010000502.1:0-3413 GCA_035693345.1 Puia sp.
AAAAGTGGTAAAGCCGAAAATTATAAAGCCGGTTATAAAAATAAAATAGAAAAAAAATTATCCCTTATGAAACTCATGATCCTTCTGATTTCCGCAGGCTTATGGAGCCTCAATTGCTCGGGACAAACAGATAGCTCCGGAACGAATCCGACAGATAGTGTGGCAGAGAAATCAACCCTTACGCTCGGCGCAACCTACTGTAACAATGCCGACTACTATGGACAGAAAGCCGGGGAAAACATTCCTTACCTGGCGGCTTCAGCTACATATCGATTTTGGTCCGGATTTTATTTTTCGGGCCTCGCCTACAGACTCTTAAAAGATACTGTGAATGCGGTATCAGCAGGGAATCTCAGAGCCGGATTTGAATTCAGTGTCAGTAAAAAGATTTCAGCGGACATCAGTTACAGTCATACTTTTTATCCCTCCTATTCGCCCTTATTACAGGCTTCCAATCCGGACAATGTCACCGCCAGCCTGACCTATGAAAACTTTTTAAGTTCCAAACTAACGGGAGACTATGCATTTGGACAAAGTACCGACTTCTTTCTTACAGCAGGGACCGGAAAACAGATTAATCTGGGTCATTTAACAGAAAAGGATATTATTACCTTTACACCTGCAGTGGCTGTTACAGCAGGCACACAGCATTTTTATCAGACGTATCTGATTGAAAAAAAACTGCAGGATAGTCTCCTGGGAATAATATTACCTCCTTTGACCGGTGAACGGACATCCGGAGTTTCCCAAACAGTAGCTAAAACACAGTTTAGTATACTATCATACAATTTAAATTGCCCGCTTGCCTATAGCAGGTCTGGTTATATGATTGAATTCAATTATCAACTTTCCCTTTTGAGTAATACAGCTGAAAGCGGACCGGGACAGCTGAATTCATTTTTCAGTGCAAATTTTTATTATCAATTCTGAAGACCATGAACGTACTGATTGTAGAGGACGAAAAATCTATGGCGCTGGAGATGGAATTTTTTTTAAAAAAGGCCGGCTATCTGTGCGACCTGGCTTTCACCGGAAAGCAGGCCCGTCAGATGATGTCAGATCATCCTTTTGATTTTTTATTGCTGGATCTCGGCCTCCCGGATCAGGATGGACTGGAAGTTTTGAAGGATGCCAAGAAAAATTGTCCCGAGACGTCTTATATCATTCTGACTGCCCGTGGAGATCTGGAAGACCGGATAAAAGGACTGGATCTGGGAGCGGACGATTATCTTCCGAAGCCGTTCTCTTTACTTGAACTGCAATCCAGGATGCAGGCCATAACACGAAGAAAATCCGGGCTGAATGATTCCGTAGTGCCGCTGGGTGATTTTATGGTGGACCTGAATAAACGCACGGTCTTATTCAATGGGGAAGAAATTGAATTGTCGCGAAGGGAGTTTGACCTCTTAAGTTATCTGATGCTGCATAAAAACAGGCCACTTACCCGCGCCCAGCTCAGCGATCACGTATGGGGAGATTTTTCAGAAGATGACTATGATTCTAATTTCATTGATGTACACATAAAAAATATCAGGAAAAAAATGATGGCATATGCTTCCGTGGAATGGCTGCAGACCGTTCGCGGAACGGGTTATAAAATTAAAATCTGAAAGTGAAGCTACTCAGTAAAATAACCCTTTACACAACGCTGTCAAAAACGGTCATCGTTTTGCTTTTTATCCTGCTTTTGCCAGGAATCGTGAAAGATGTCACTTCGCAATACACCAATTACATTCTTAAAGAACAAAAAAAGAAGGTATTGGATAATATCCAAAAAAAAGGCATTGACTACTATTTTGAAGGCGATTCCAGTTACGGAAGTTATACATTGCTGAAAGAGGAATTTATAGCGCTGGAAACAGTCAGGGATCATTCGCCGGCCGATAGCATATTTACCGACAGCCGGATCGTGGAAAACGATACCCTGACATACCGATTGCTGGATTATACATTTGAATATAAAAATAAAAACTACCTGCTTGAAATAGGCAAGACGGTTTCAGCGATCGATCAGTATAACCGGCCCTTACAAAAAGTTGCACTATACACTTTGGCCGGGCTGATTTTTTTCACACTGATTCTCGACCTGATGTTTACCCGCCTTCTGCTCCGGCCTTTGAATTTGATTATAACTTCGAAAATTTTAAATAGGAAATTCCCTTTCAAAGAAACCATTTTACCAGTAAAAACATCCACGACAGACTTCAAATTCCTTGACCAGTCACTCATAGACCTCGCGTCCAAGATCAAAGAAACATTTGAAAAAGAAAAAGAATTTACATCGAATGCATCCCATGAATTGATGACGCCCATAAGTATTCTGCAGAATAAGATGGAGAATGTGATGATGGATCAGGAATTGACCGAAATGTCCCGGGAAAAAGTGGTCGGCATGCTGAGCATCCTGAACCGGTTGAAAAAAATCGTGCGCTCTCTTTTGTTGATCTCGCGAATTGAAAATGACCAGTACGTAAAGACGGATGAGATAAAACCGTATTTTTTGGTAGAAGAGGTATTAAATGAGCTGAAAGATCGTATTGAATTACGAAAGATTCGTATAGTGCAATCGCTATCCCAATACATTGTATTGACTCATTTAAACCGGGATCTGATTTTTCAGCTCATATATAACCTGATAAACAATGCCATCAGGTATAATCACGATGAAGGAGAGATCGAAATCACAGATCAGATTATTAATAATGAATCATATGTTATTCATATAAAGGATACAGGAGTGGGTATTCGCGCACACGAACTGGAAACCATATTCGACCGGTTCAAAAAAGCCGTTAATGAATCAGGCGAAGGATATGGATTAGGACTGTCCATCGTTAAAAGCATTGCTCAGTATCACGATATCAGGATCACTGTTCAGTCTGAATACGGAAAAGGAAGCACTTTTAGTATCCATTTTCCTAAGCTGCTAACTTTTGCCGGCACTTGAGTATCGCCGGATATCCCGGGTCCTTTATGAAACTGGTAACGTCGTTTCGCGTAGGTAATAAATTGTATATGGGTTTGGGACAGGCTTATAACGGTAACCTCCCGGAATTCTGGCAATACGATGTTTTATCAAAAGTATGGACACAAAAGGCAGATTTTCCAACCACGCCGGTGCCGGGCCATGGTGTTGGATTTGCCATCGGAGGGAAGGGATATGTTATTATGCAGGACAACAATCTGGTTTATCCGGAAGTTTGGGAATATGATACAGCATCGGATAAGTGGGCAGACAAAGGCTCTGCCCCAGGGGGTATTCAAACAGGAGTGCCTACTTTCACGATAGACAATTACGGTTATTTTGGTCCCAGTGGAGCTGTCTCTTCCGGTGCAAGTAGATTCTGGTAATATAATCCGGTTGCCAATACGTGGACCCGGAAAGCTGATTTTCCGAGCGCGAATTCAACTTT
>DASSGT010000503.1:0-2034 GCA_035693345.1 Puia sp.
GTCTGAAGAGATCCGGAAACTGCAAACCTCCCGCAAACACAGGGCTCTTCATCCAAATACGGATGCCCACCGGCGCTTCCTCAGGGAACAACTGGAAAAGACTGTCGAACTTTCGGAGAAATATCCCTTTTTGAACTTCGAAACCGAACTTAAACACTTTTCACTTGTAGTATAGGAGTATAAGAGTATAAGAGTATAAGAGTGTTAGTGAATCAGTAACTCTTATACCCTTATACTCTTATACTAATGAGGTGTAAAGTGAGTGATTAGTGGATCCTATCTCCCCGCACCTCCATCTGCTTCATCAGTCCGGCTTCATAAGTGAGCCATTCTGCCCAGCGCTTTTTTGTTTTTTCCTTGCCCAGATAGGTTTCAGCGAGATTTATAAAGAGGTGATAATGGCCTGCTTCACTTTCCATAAACCGGCGATAGAAATTGCGCAGATATTCATCCGGTAATCCTTCGCTGAGTCTTTTAAACCTTTCACAACTTCGCGCCTCGATCATTGCCATCGTGAGCAGTTGATCCAGAAACCTTTCTTCAAAATCGCCTCCCTTTCTTTGAAATGCGATCAGGTGATTGACATATTCATCTTTTCTCTGACGCCCGAGTTTCAGTTTTCTTTTTTCCAGTTCGGCAAGTACCATTCGAAAATGTCCCCATTCTTCTGTAACAATGGGGGCTAGTTCCGATACCAGCCTCGTTCGATCGGAATATTTCGTGATCAGGCTTATGCAGGTAGTCGCGGCTTTTTGTTCGCAAAATGCGTGATCCGTCAGGATCTCTTCAATAGAAAGATTCGCCAGATCCACCCATCGTGGATCAGTCGCCAGCTGAAGTCCGAGAATATTTTTGGCTGATTTCATGTGTTTTGCAAATGTCTGAATTAAAGGGATATTTGGTTAAATAAATTATGAAAGAGGATTTTCTCGACCGGAAATTACAGGAAAGATCGGTTGCAGACGCATTGCGTGTGTTGCGGATCGCCGACGGCCGGTCAGATTACTATTCCAACGATTATCTCGGAATTTCAAAGAATGGTTTGATAGAAGCCCATCTTCCGCATACACCACTGGCTCATGGATCCACAGGATCCAGACTGCTGGCAGGTAATTATCCATTGATAGAGGAAACAGAAAGAGAAATTGCTGCTTTTCATGACGCAGAAACAGCGCTCATCTTCAATTCCGGATATGATGCCAATTTTGGACTATTGTCCTGCGTTGCCGGCAAAGGAGATTTGATTCTGTATGACAAATTTAGCCATGCATCCCTTCGGGACGGCATCCGGCAGTCCTTTGCGGATTCCTACTCATTTGCGCATAACGATCCGGGTGATCTTGAGAAAAAACTGAAAAATATAAAAGGCAATTGCTTTGTAGTAACAGAATCCGTTTTTTCGATGGACGGGGATCTAGCTCCTTTGGCAGAGATGGCAGCTCTTTGCAGGCAGTATAATGCCCATCTGATAGTGGATGAAGCACATGCCACCGGTTTTGTTGGAGAAAGAGGAGAGGGCCTGGTGCAGGATTTGGATTTACAGGATGATTGTTTTGCGCGTATTCACACTTTCGGTAAGGCCCTGGGTTGTCATGGAGCGGCCATCCTGGGATCGCAGACTCTCCGGAATTATCTTATTAATTTCTGCCGGCCTTTCATTTACAGCACCGCCATTCCGCCGGTATCTGTTGCTGCAATAAAGGCATCATATACAATTTTCCCAAAATTGAATAAAGAAAGAAATGAGATCCGCCGGCTCATTTCACTCTTTGACCGTGATGGATTTAAAAAATCAGTCACACCCATTCAATGTTTTTTAGCTCCCGGAAATGATCATGTAAAAAAGATGTCGAAACGGCTTCTGGATAATAACCTGGATGCCCGCCCGATTTTACATCCGACAGTGCCACTCGGAGAAGAAAGATTGCGAATCACGTTGCATAGTTACAATACTGTTGAAGAGACGGAGAAGTTGATATCGATATTAGTTGTTAGTCGTTAGTTGTTAGTTGTTGGTTGAAATTTGACGGGGTA
>DASSGT010000504.1:0-2988 GCA_035693345.1 Puia sp.
ATAATGGCCCGCGGGTCCATCACTTCCATGATAACAGGACTGGTCAGATAGGCATTTCTTTTGATCATACCGCGCCATCCTGATTCCGTGTAAATTGGCGCATACAACCTCAGCTTGGTCACAACATCCGCAATGACTTCATTAGACCGTATGATCTCTAACTCATTCTCAACAATTTTTTTCGTATTGAAGAGATTTAATAATTCTTCCATTTTTGAATCTTCCTGACCCTTTTTTTCGTCTTTGATCAGAATACTGGCGGAAGATTCATAAACGGGAACTGTATATTGGAGGTAAACAAATGCAAGTGCCAGGCTCAGCAGGAACAAAACAGCAAAAAAGGGCCAGTAGGGCAGATATTTAATTGCCAGATGCTGAAAAAAGTTCTCATTCCCAGCATCCGTCGCAATTGGCTGCTTTTTTTCCATATTCAAAGGGTTTTATACTGTAGCATATACCAGGCTGTAACGTATTATTACGTCCTTTATTTTCTATATTCAATCGCACTTATGGTAATGATTAATAATGATACAACGCTCAAAATGATGGGTGTTACCTGTGCAAACCGTTCCTTCTTTTCCCTGTTTTGATTTGGTTCCACATAAATGACATCATTTGATTTCAGGTAATAATAGGGTGACGTAAACAAGCTGCTCGAAGTAAGGTCGATTCTAACGATCAGTTTATCTCCTTTTTCATCTTCCCGAACCAGCATCACATTGTCTTTCTTGCCATAAATCGTTATATCTCCAGCAAAACTCAATGCTTCCAGCAAACTGATTTTCTCATTGGGAGTAGTATAAACGCCAGGTTTCGCAACCTCACCCAAAACGCTTACTCTGAAATTCAATTGTCTAATGGTTACAATCGGATCAATTAATTGTTTTGTCTCCACCAATTGTTTTGTCAACAAGGCCTGAAGTTGAGATTTGGTAAGACCCTCCGCATGAATTTTCCCTAAAACAGGAAATAATATATCTCCATTCAGATTTACCAGATAACCAATCGTCAGCGTGTTGCCAAATGTGGCCGAGGTGGTCGTGGGAGTCGATTCGTTCGGCGCGTTAAAGATAGCTGAAGCGGCCGGATTAGCGCTACTCACCGTAATGCTTAATAGATCGTTGATTTGAATTAACGATTCAATATTTGGAGGGAATTTGCTTTTTATGGTCACATCTTTTACTCCGTCGAAGTAAATGACCTTTTTCGTACTGCAGGAAGTCGAGAATAAAATAAGAACTATTAATATAAATCCCGAAAAAGTTTTAAGTTTTGCTCTAAGGGTCGTTTGGTACATAATAGATAATGCGTTGTGTATCAAATTTTTAGCTATGAATTAATAAATAGATTCCTGTTCTGTTGATTAATGGATAATGGAATATCAAATTTGCAGCCTGAATTTTTATAAGATTGCTGGATCATAATCTTTATCATCCCTTTCAACTGGAATGATGAGTCCGGGAAAAACAAATTAAGTGCATTGAATAGTTGTAAATAACTCCGGTAGAAGGATATGTGGAATTCCTCAAAACTATGTTCTGTAGCTATCGAGGCTTAAAGATAGAAATTTTTATCAAAGATCTATGCATGTGTTAACAAATTGGATTACAATTAAAATGGCCGGATTTTGATACAAAAAGTGCAAAAAATTACATATGAATAAATGATGTTTCCCAAATAGGGAATATTTCCTTTCTAAAGACTAATTCCCATTTCGACATTTCAAAACAATCATCTTTCTTTTCATTTTTATATTTAAATGGCAAATAAAAATTCTGAAAAAATGTGAGGTAAAATGTGGATTACTTTTTATTTGACTAAGTATCAGAATTTTAATCCCAAAAAAGTTGTAGCATTTAATCAACAATATCCATTCAGGTTTTTTTGGCAAGTAATTTGAACACGTTCGGGTAGTTTGAAAATATTAACTAAGAAGAAGTTAATATTTAGAATAAAAGACAAACGAGAAGTTATCCAATATCATCCAATATCCACGAACTATGGAAATCCAACTTTACACACAAAGAGGTTTTGTCGTATTTAGTTCTGTAGTAAAGAAAATCAAAAACAAAGCGGACAAACTTCTTCTGCTTTCTCTTTTTGTTTTTATCCAACTCGCTGGTCTGGCACAGACTACCAATTTATCTTTCACACAAATACCGCTGACTGACCCGGAATTCATGCGACCCGGAGCGGGCGCCAATGAGTGGTCATATGATCAGAATGTGGTGAATATTCCCACGCAGGGAACGAATACTCAGCGTCTTGACAGATACTGGCGCTTTACCTGGCTTGATTTCCAACCCGGCAATGGTTCGAGTGGTTCATATGACTTTTCTGTTTTTGATTCTAAAATACAGCAATCGATTTCAAAAGGCCAGACATTCTCATTTGGAGTCATGCAACAGTGCGGAGGTTGTGATGCAAATCTTCAGACAAATATCGGTGGAGGAGTTATGTTATATCCCACGTGGCTGCATAATCAAATGCAATCGGAGTCAGTAAAAGATTTCATTTCCGGCGGGGAATGGTTTCCAAATTATAACAGTCCTTCTTATCTGACTGCATTAAAGAACCTTAACGTAGCAATCAATAATCATATCCTGGCCGGATCGTATAACGGTGTACGTTATCAGGATGTGATTGGTCAGATAGATATAAGAGGTTATGGCGATTTCGGGGAGTGGACGAACAACGTATTTACAAACGGGAACATAACCGTTGCAACAGGCGACAGTATTATATCATATCATGTACATGTATTCGATAAATTCCAATGCGTTTACATGATGGCCACAGTTGATGGAGGTCAATTATCCAATACAAACATTCCACCCGGAGTGGGTTATTATGCTCTCACTGTCTCAAACTCCGTGGGTAAGCTGGGATGGCGAAGGGATTCCTGGGGACAAACAGATAATTACCTTTCGCAATGGACAGATGCCAACCCAACCGTTTTCAACGGACTTTCCTTCAAGACAGAAATCA
>DASSGT010000505.1:0-3109 GCA_035693345.1 Puia sp.
GCAGTTACAAAAGGATTGGTCATTCCCCTATACTCAATACAGTAATGATTTAATGGCGTATTTAAAAGGATTCGAAGGGGATCATGCCAGTGCGTTAAAATATGCTATGACGTCTTTAGACGCTGCACAATTGACAAATGACTTTTATTTTGAACCACATGCGTATGCACGTATTGCCAGCATTTGTATGCAGTTAGATGATCCTGCATCAGCGAACGAATGGTATAAAAAAGCCCTGCATACTGCCATGCAGCAAGGAGAATTACAGGAAATTTATAATGTATTGGCCATTACAGCCACTCCGGAATTAAATCTTGAGATGAAATGGTCTGTTCTGGATACTCTGAAGAATCTGCTCAGGAAAAATCCACCATCCACAGTGAGAGAAATGCAACTGGCCAATCTGGCGCTGGGCAATTGTTATGCTGATTTAAAAGATTACAATACAGCCCGGCATTATTATGAAGCAGCTTTTAAAGAGGATGAGCAGATTTCTGCCTTAAAAGGCGGAATGAAAACTCCCTATATGCTGGAACGTCTGGGATGGATAACCTATCAGCTGAAGGATTATAAAACGGCCAGAAAATATTTTCTGGAGCTTTTGTCCCCGGCTTACGCCCATGTGCTTTCGAAACCAGAATTATATCATGTGTATGAAGACATGCACAGGGTAGATTCAGCACTGGGAAATTATGCCTCCGCTTATCATTACTTAACGCTTGCGAAGCGATTATCGGAAGAAATATTCTCTGAATCCCAGTCCAGACAATTGATCGATCTGAATGTAAGGTACCAGACACTTCAACGGGAGAAACTTTTGCAGGAGTCTGAGGCGAAACGAAAGCTGGAGGTGCAAAAAAATGCAAACACCCGAAAATTATTCTATGGAGGATTTGCCTTACTCGGTCTGGTGATTACGATCATTTATGTGGGTTATTATAATAACAGGCGCAAGAACCGCCTGCTTCGGGAACACCAAAGGGAAATCGATAAGCAGAATGAGATCCTGCAGGAGTCAAATGACAAACAGACGATGTTATTGGAGGAAAAAGAATGGCTGATACGGGAGATACACCACCGCGTGAAAAACAATCTGCAGGTCATAGCCAGTCTCCTGTCCGCACAGTCTGAATTTCTCGTCGATCAGTCTGCCGTTCGGGTCATAGCGGACAGTCAGAACAGAGTGAAAGCCATGTCGCTCATTCACCAAAAATTATATAATTCCCGAAACCTGAGTACGATTGATATGCCCGAATATATTGGCGATCTTGTTTTTTATCTGCGTGACAGCTATGATGAAAAACGAAAGGTCATATTCAATCTGGAAATAGCCAAAATACGCCTGGATGTTTCGAAGGCTGTGCCATTGGGGCTTATTCTAAATGAAGCAATCACCAATGCATTCAAATATGCCTTTGCAGATGTAGATGACCCGCGCATCCTGATCCGTCTTACAGAGAATGGAAACCACATTACGCTTGAGGTATCAGACAATGGACATGGGTTGCCCGGTAACTTCAACGGTTCTCAAAACAATTCGTTCGGTATGATCCTTATGAAAGGCATGGCCGAAGATCTGGAGGGAGACTTTTCTGTCATTAACGAAAATGGAATAAGGATATCGGTGAGTTTTACGAATGTTGTCGGAAAGGAATCCTTACAATTGAATGACTGATGAGTGAAATCAATTCAAGCATATCATGGCTTCAGGATCTGCGTCTGAAAGTATACATTAGAGTATTGGTTTATTAATAAAACCTAAAGATTATGCGAAAGTTAATCATGTGGAACTTCGTAACACTGGACGGTTATTTTGAAGGTGATAAAAACTGGGACTTATCCTTTCATGAAACAGTTTGGGGACCGGAACTTGAAAAAAAAGCATTGAACAGTTAAAAGCGGCGGACTTTCTGGTGTTTGGTCGCGTTACTTATGAGGGAATGGCTGCTTATTGGAAAACAGAAAAAGGAGAAATTGCCGAATTCATGAATTCAATACCAAAACTGGTTTGTTCCCGGACACTGACCTCTGTGGACTGGAACAATTCAACGCTGGTAAAAGGAGATGTAGCTGTAGAAATTACCAAATTAAAAGCGCAAGGCGGCGGTGATATGTATGTTTTTGGCAGTGCTGACCTTTCTGCCACTTTTATTAATGAAAATCTGTTTGACGAATATCGAATTGGAGTTGCACCTGTTTTGATTGGCAGCGGAAGACCCTTGTTTCAAAAGGGCATAACGCCAAGACCATTGACACTTGTTTCCTCACAGCAACTTTCCAACGGAGGAGTTGTGTTGACATACAAAACAAAATAAGAAACACAAATTTTATTTAGTCAGGAGATATTTCTATCAGACATAGGGAGCGCGACTGCGATATTGCAAAATTTTCAGCCGACGCATTTGGCCCTTTTAATGTCGTTTTCTCCCCTGTCAGAATGAAACGGTGTTTGTTAGTTTTACAAAAGAAAGATCGACGGCGTTCTTAATCCCGAATATCTGCCGGTTAGTTGACAAGCATCCTGTATTCTACTATATGTCGGCATGATTTTTTGGAAAAATAAATCTGGAGCAGCAACCAGTTAAACGGGCGAAACCGAAAAGCCATACGAGTAGGGAACTAAATCATATGAATATGTCAGGTAACAGCGTTTCATTACACAAAGTACTCAAAGCAAACCCTGAAAAGGTATTTCGTGCATTTACTGAATCTATCGCACTGGCATCATGGTTGCCACCGTATGGCTTCCTTTGTACTGTACATGAACTGAAGCCCCAGGTTGGCGGAACCTATAAGATGTCTTTTCATAATTTTTCCACGGGCAACAGCCATTCATTCGGCGGAAAATATCTGGAGATTAAAACCAATGAATTTTTAAAATACACTGATCAGTTTGATGATCCCAACCTGCCGGGTGAAATGATTACTTCTGTCTGGTTAAAAAAGGTAATAGTTGGCACCGAAATAAAAATAGTACAGGAAGGAATCCCGGCAGCCATTCCTGCAGAGATGTGTTATCTGGGTTGGCAGGATTCGCTGGAGAAACTGATGAAATTAGTCGAACCGGTTATTCCAGATGCATAATTCAGTTCCAGCGAAATCTCTCATG
>DASSGT010000506.1:0-2785 GCA_035693345.1 Puia sp.
GGTGGGTTTTTTTGGTGACTTCCCAACTTCAGGATGTCTCCAGAATTCACCGGTACCTTGTATTACTTAAAAATAAATGCCATGAAAAAAATCCTGCGCAGGGTACCTGTTTTCACTGCCTACATATTGTTTTGCATGTTGTGCAAGGCACAATCTTCTGAAATTTATTCTTTCGATAAATTGATATCGGTTCCGGGAGACGGTGGTTATGACTATGTGTCGATAGATGATGTGAACAGACATCTGTTTGTTTCGCACGGTACATCCGTAAATGTGATTGACCTCAAAACAGAACAGGTTATCGGGTCCATAGATAACATGAAAGGAGTGCATGGTATCGCAGTGGATAATGAGGTAAACAGGGGATTTATTACAGATGGCGGAGATAATTCGGTGGTGGTATTTGATCTAAAAACATTTAAAACAATTAAAGTAATTCCTGTAACCCCCAAAGGGCCGGATGGAATTATGTTTGACCCGTTTACTAAAAGAATATTTGCTTTTTGCGGCCATGGAAGTGCAGCTTCGGTGATAGACGTCAATGACATGAAAGAAATCGGAACGATCGACCTCGGAGGAGCTCCTGAGTTCGCAGTATCTGATGGAAACGGCTTAATATATAATAACCTGGAAGACAAAAACAGTATGAACGTCATCGACGCGAAAGCGATGAAGGTGATTCGTAATTACCCATTGTCGCCCTGCGGCAATCCGACAGGTCTTGCGCTGGATAAACAGAACCAGCGTGCATTTACAGGATGCCGTACAAATAAGGGAATGAGTGTGGTGGATATCAATTCCGGGAAAGTTATCACCACGCTGCCCATTGGTGCGGGGGTGGATGCAGTTGTTTATGATCCTTCGACCAAATTGATATTTTGTTCAAACGGAGACAGCACGGCCACGATTATCAGACAGCATTCAGCGGACAGCTATGAAGTAGTTCAAACCTTATATACCCGGGTGCGTGCAAAGACAATGGCGCTGGATAAAATGACCCGTAAAATATACCTGAGTGCTCCCAAATTTGTACCCGGAACCAGAAATATCATACCCGGAACCTTTGCTGTTCTTGTATATAAGATGAATTAGGTTTTCCGGTCAGCCGGCCCCGATATCTTAATAAGATGTTTATGATTTTTTAGCAATTGCAGGCACTGTATTTGAACAGGATAGCCCATAAACATCAGATATGCAGGGGGAACCTTTCTCTTTTACTTATTGCGAAAAACAGTATGAGGCGTTTGCGGAATTCAAGCCGGATACCAATGGCATCAGAAGATACAGGCTTGCCTTTCCAAATATTCAAAGTATTGTGGAAGGAACGGTCCATGTAGCCGAAACTCCGAAAGGGGAATGGATGATCGAAAGGTTCATGAGCGTCCATCCGGTACCCGAAGAATTCCTGAATAGCGTCTGCCAGGGATTTGCTGAGTTTATTAACAGCCAGAAAGCTTATTGACTGGTCCTGTTGTCCTGACGAACCGCTTACGATGTTATATTATAGCGGGAGATGAATAACAAACTCACTGCCTTCCCCTTCATTTGTCGCGACTTGTATGTCACCACCATGAGCCTTGATAATATCATACGCTAAACTCAAACCCAGGCCGGTTCCGCTGCCTGTCGGTTTGGTCGTAAAGAAAGGCTGAAAGATTTTATCGACTATGTTCTTAGGAATACCGTTGCCGTTGTCACTGATCGTAACAGACAGTTGATGGTCAGATTGGCTGGTGGAAATTTTTATAGCGGGTTCGTAACCTGTGTCCTTCACTTTTCGCTTCTCATTCACTGCATAAAAAGCATTGTTGATGAGATTCAGCATCACTCTTCCGATATCCTGGGAAACAACATTTATTTTGTCTATGTTTTTATCAAAATCGGTTTCAAACTTTGCATTGAAAAATTTCTCTTTGGCACGGTATCCGTGATAAGCCAGTCGGAGAAACTCGTCGGCCAGCGCGTTGATATCTGTTAGTTCCTTTTGTCCTGAGCTGGAACGTGAATGTTGCAGCATGCCTTTCACGATGCCGTCGGCACGTTTACCATGATTGTTGATCTTCTCCAGATTTTGTCGGATGTTATCCAATATTTCATTCTCCAGCATTTCGTCCCGCTCGGTATTTGGTTTTGTCCGTTCAGCCGTCAGCTCTTCTATCAATTCATTATTTACTTCCGAAAAATTGTTTATAAAGTTGAGAGGGTTTTGTATTTCGTGTGCAATGCCTGCCGTGAGTTCACCAAGTGAAGCCATTTTTTCAGACTGCACCAGTTGTTTTTGTGTTGCTCTTAATTCATTCAGTGCGCTGTCTGCCAGTGTTTTTGCCGCTTCGAGTTTATTAAAGTCTTCATAACGTGCATAGGCCGTTGAAAAAGCTTCAGCAAGTGCCTGCACTAATTGTAAGTGTTCATTACTCAATGGCTTTGTGTCACCCACATACAACATTCCCTGCTGAAATGGAACGAAATGCAAATACAGGTCCTTTGGCCGATTTTCTTCCAAAAATTTTTCACCGGTGGTGATGGCGCCCCGCTCTCCCAGTACTTTCGTGAAATCAATAAAAGCAGCTTCATCCCAGTGCGGCCTGTGTATTTCCTTTCTGTTCCAATGTGAAACAATTTGCATCGTCTCCTGATTCGCGGTATATGGTAAATGAAAGGCGGCTGCGATGCCGTTCCCCTCCGGGGTAGACAAAAAAGTATTTATCTGCTGTTTCTCTTCGTTCATAATGAACACCCCGCAACGCACAAATGGTACGCCGATGGTTGTGAGTTCATTCCAGAT
>DASSGT010000507.1:0-2496 GCA_035693345.1 Puia sp.
ATCGCTTTTGAACGGCGAACATTTGAATATTATTATGCATTGTAGCACAATACTCTGGTATTGAAGCCATTATAACTTCTTAAAAATATATTTGGAAAAACTAAACAGTGTTCAGTATATTTGCACTGTAAACATATTTCAATGGGAATCTTGGAAAGAAAGGAAAGGGACAGGGTCGAAATGCGGGAGCGCATAATCGATGTCGCCATTGAAATGTTCGTAAAGGAGGGTTATGAAAAGACCTCTATCCGTAATATCGCAGAGAAAATAGAATACAGCCCCGCCACCATCTATCTCTATTATAAAGACAAGGACGAATTATTGTATGATGTCCAGGCCCAGGCATTTGAAAAACTGGATATGACCTTTCGCGAGAAGGTCGATGCACAGGATCCACTGAAAAGGCTGGAACAAATCATGAAGACTTATGTCTGGTTCGGGAAAAAAAATCCTGAATTATACGACCTCATGTTCATCATCCGCGCACCGATGAATGTAGTGGGAGACAAAGGAGACTGGCAGAATTGTCATGACGCTTTTGGAGCCCTCGTGCAATGCCTCACCGAGTGTATTGAAAAAAAACTGGTCCGTTTTAATGATCCAATGGTCGCCGCAGTGTCCGTCTGGTCCATGGGCCATGGCCTGGTTTCACTCGATCTTCGCGATCGATTAAAAGTAACAGAAATGGATGAGCACCAGATTGCCGCAACAATTGAAAAATCTGTAAAGGAGTATTTTAATTTAATCAAAGCGTAGTTGGCTATTTTTTTTGCCATTTCACTAAACACTGTTCATTAACTCAACGTTATTAATTATGAAAATGCTGTTTATGATACCTCTTCTGATGGTATCCTTCGGAATAAAAGCTCAGGAGAATGCACTCGACTCCTATATCAACACGGCATTCGTTACCAACCAGGGACTGACGGGTCAGCAATTGCAACTGGAAAAATCGATGTACGCACTGAAAGAAGCCCGTGCACTTTTTCTTCCCAACATTTCTTTCGGTGCCAGTTACACAAAGGCGGATGGCGGCCGCACAATCGACCTGCCGCTGGGCGATTTATTAAATCCGGTATACCAGTCTCTCAATCAGCTCACGGGTTCAACAAAATTCCCAAACCTCCAGAATAAATCTGTATTACTGACTCCGAATGATTACTACGATGCGCGCTTTCGAACCACGCTCCCGCTGATCAACGCTGAAATTTATTACAATGAGAAAATAAAAAAGGAAACGATCACCAGCAATCGCGCAGCAGTGAACGTATACAAACGCGAACTGGTGAAAGAAATAAAAACAGCTTATTACCGGTATTATCAGGCCGATAAGGCAATCGAAATTTATAACAATGCCCTTCTCCTGGTAAATGAAAATATCCGTGTGAATCAGAGTCTGTTGAAAAATGGCATGCGCAACAGCACAGCGCTGACACGTTCGGAAACAGAAAAACAAAAGATTGAAACATCCATCACACAGGCTGCCAATAACCGCAATAATATCCAGGCATACCTGAATTTCCTGATGAACCGCCCACTGGATTCCGGAATTATACTGGACACCGCAAGTTTCGTCACCGAATCCGAATCGGAAGCCGGTAGCCTGAATCTGAATACGGAAAACCGGGAAGAACTCCAGGAACTTCAGTCAGCCATACAAACCCATGAACTAAACCGCAAACTGCAAAGCGCTTACCTCGTTCCAAAACTGAATACCTATCTGGATCTCGGCTCACAGGGTTTTAATTTTAAATACAATGACAAAACACAATACTATGTGTGGGGTCTGAGCCTGGAGATGAATTTATTCGCGGGCGGATTGCATAAATCCCGGATCCAGCAGGCGACAGTTGGTAAACAGGAGGCAGAATCCAGTTATCAGGAGACTTCTTCGCAAATGAGATTGCAACTCGCTCAGTCTGTAAATAATTTACATACCGCCCTTTCTGATTATCAAAACGCAAAAAAACAGCTGGCTCTGGCTGATAAATATTATGCCGACCAGTTTAAAGTATACAAAGCGGGACAGCTCCTGTATATCGAATTACTGGATGCACTGACCCAACTCACCAATGCCCGGCTTCAGCTGGCTGTTACCATCGCCAATGTACAGGTTGCTTATGCGGACACTGAACGCAACGCAGCCACTTATCCACTCAATAAATAATACATCATATGCAACGCTTATTATCCTATCTGCTCATCCTGTCCGCAATTGTCACCATCGTCTCCTGCACCGCCAGAACAGAACCACTCAGGAAAAAAGAATCAACCACTATTCCGGTAAAAGTCCTTCCCGTGGCACAGTATAACGGACTGGAAAAAATTCCGGTCTCAGGACAGTTCACCACGGATGATGAAGTGATGATGTCTTTCAAAACAACCGGCATCATCAGCAAAATATTTGTGAAGGAAGGAGATGCGATTAAAAAAGGACAGTTACTCGCAACCCTCAACCTCACCGAAATTGACGCCAGCCTGCAACAGGCACAACTC
>DASSGT010000508.1:0-2692 GCA_035693345.1 Puia sp.
CGTTCTGGTCACCTTATTCACCTTCAATCTGATCATCTTTGCGGACTTGCGCACGATGATGAGCTGAAAATGATCGTTATCTGTTTGTATGAAGGCTTCCTCACCAAAACCGTCCAGGGTAGACAAACCCTGCATTCCCGCATTTTGTGACAAAATATATTTAAATGTCTTCTGCGCCTCGGAACTGCTTTCAAATTCCTCCAGCATATAGTATAGATTACTCTGCCTGTCCCTGTCGGTTTCCTGATCATTTGCCGTATAGGTACAATGGTATGTCAGGATATGATTTTTGGTTTCTGTAGTATGTGATGATAAATGGGCAGGCTTGCCCAATATTTTCTCTGCTTCCTGTTGGGAAATCAGAGAACAGGTTTGCCCATAATTTATAAGCGAGATCAAAACAAAGAATGTGAAAGGAATCATTTTCTTCATATCATCAAAAACATCGTCAGCTGTTTTGGCCGCCTTCGCTAAAGCTTCGGCGGGTATGCCATTAAAATTACTGATTTATTAAAAACCCCCGTCGATCGACAGGGGTTTTAAAATATAACGGTTATTATAAGTGGCTTATTCAAATTGGATATTTAAGTTCACACATCGTTTTTCAGGACAGGATGACTTTTTTGCTGCTGATCAGGTAAATACATAAAATCATTGAAACAAAACTGGCCAGGGTCAGGAGCGCGGATACGTCATAGTGATATTTCATAAAAAGCTTACAACTAACGATACCAGCGATCGTAACAAGGATCAGCATCGACAGGGTAAATAGCGTTTTCATTTTGTTTGTTTTAATCTGTTTAAAATTTTATTCCAAGAGCGCGTACATATAATAGACCTGTATTAAAGTCCCGGGTTTAAATGATTCGTCTGCCGGATTGTTATAATTTTGTTATAGGGAAATACACCTTTGAACTTCGGTCTTATCTTAAGAGTATGAAGATTTTGGCAATCCTGTCGGTTTCCCTGTTTTCTATAGTATGCACCTCAGGTCAGACTCCGAATCCCGGTCTGATTATCTCTCATTTAACCGGTGACTTCTATGTGTATACAACCTTTGGATTATACAAAGGAGAACCCGTCCCTTCCAATAGCATGTACCTGGTTACTTCTGATGGTGTAGTCTTGTTTGACACTCCATGGGACAGCACACAGTTTAAGCCCCTGCTGGATAGTATAAGAATCAAACATGGCAAAAAAGTGATCATGTGCATTTCAACTCATTTCCATGCGGACAGAACAGCCGGTCTCGAATACTACCAGAGTATGGGGATCCGAACGTATACTACAAAACAGACAGATGAACTCAGCAGGAAAAGACATGAAAAAAGAGCCGGGTTCTTAATTTACAAAGACAGCATCTTTCGGGTGGGAGAACATTCGTTCCAGACCTTTTATGGTGGACAGGGACATTCGCCGGACAATATCGTGATATGGTTTGACCGTGAAAAAATCCTCTATGGAGGCTGCCTTGTGAAAAGTGCCGAAGCGGTGGATCTGGGAAATCTTTCAGATGCAAACGTAGAAACATGGACCAACACTATCTTAAATATTCAGCATTCATTTAAGAATCCAAATTTTATCATACCCGGTCATGGGGACTGGAGTAGTAAAGAATCACTAATGCATACCCTGGATTTGATAAAAGAATATGAAGAAAAAAACCCGCCAACCCATCAACCACATGATCCTTAAACAATTTCTTCCTGCGACACTTGTGATTGTTGCTTTGTTAAGCTGTCATCATGAGTCGAAACCTGCAGATAACACCGACAGCGCTGCCAAAAAAGAAGTGCCTGCTTATCCCTTTGCCGCTAGTTATTCTTTAAAATGGGAGCCGGGTGATGAAAAGAATGCCTTGCTGGTGTTGAATTGCCTGAAGAAATATGTTGCAGGAGATATAAGCGGAAGTGCTGCCTATTTTGCGGACACAGCAGAATTTGTGGCGGACAAATTTTATTTTAAAGGTGGCAGAGACAGCCTGACGAAAATCCTTGCTGACATGCGTAATGCATCGACGGTTGTTTCTAAAAATTTCGAAACATGGGCGACTTTATATTATCCGGACAAAGATGAAACGTGGGTGACTTTGTGGTATACAGAGATCATGACCGATAAAAAAGGCAGGGTTGATTCCATTTATTATACAGATGATGTATTAATAAAGAATGACCGGATTGTTGTTTATGACGAAAAACAAAGGCAATTTCCTCCTCCGGGCTCTAACTAGTATAAAAAAAGACTTTGTCCGTTCTTCGAAATTATTCTTGCATTCTGAATACTCTGCCTTGACTTGTGCAAGCCCAACCGGTATGAGGGTCGGGGAAATTCATACCTATAAAAGATCCGCTGCCGATTTTACAACTGATAGTCCAGGTCTGACCACCATCTATTGTATGATAAATAGTCGTCGAACCTTTAAAATATCCGGATTGAGTATCAAAAAATTTTATCACATTCACGGCCGTAATAACTCCCCCGAATAACACATTCATCCAGGTTTTCCCGCCATCCGTTGTTTTCAGAACTCCAGCGGGGCATCCGTAAAAACCATCATTCTTATCAAGAAACTGCAATTGATTATATGAGCTCGAAGAGGAGCCGGAACTAAGAAACCCCTGTGACTTCCAGGTCTGGCCTCCATCCGTTGTGCTTTCAAATAATCCGTTGCTCGTCACAACAAATCCGGTAT
>DASSGT010000509.1:0-3589 GCA_035693345.1 Puia sp.
ACTGTCTGAATAAAAAGACGGATCATTTTTTTTATAAACGCATCATCACCCCCGGAAACGGATTGAATCATCGTGAGATCATATAATATCTGATTGCCTCCGACATCTGCCCTTCCGGATTTTGATTCACCGGAACAACTCAGGATCGTATTGAGCAGGTTGGCTTCCACCACGGGTTTTGCAAGAAAATCATCCATCCCGGCTTTTTCATATTTTATTAAATCGGCAGAGTTATAATTGGCCGTCAGTGCGATGATGGGAATCGCCGAAAGAAGAGGGTCTGCGAGATTACGAATCTGTTCGGTTGCCATGATGCCATCCATTACCGGCATCTGCACGTCCATCAAAACGCAGTCAAAGATTTGTTTTTTTACCTGCTCAAGTGCTTCTGCGCCATTTCTTGCGATCACCACATTTGCACCATTAGACTCAAGAATATGCCAGATGAGCTGTTGATTCATTTCAACATCTTCTGCAACCAGGATGGTTTTCCCGAATAATATTTTTTCAGTTACAGGGGTCAACATTCTTTTTGTTTCAGCAGCCTCCGGAGCATTCATCACTTGCTCTTTAGCTCGCCATTCTGTATCATCCGGTAAATGGTGCTCTTCCCGATATCCAGTTTCCTGGCGACGAGCAACACATCTTTATTATACTTATCCAGATAATGCTGAATGATCTGACTTTCGAATTCCTTCAGGGTAGTTTCCCGGTTCAGCAAATCATTGATGCTGGTGGACGAATTCAGTGTAATATGTTCCGGAAGAATATTTTCTTCATCACTCATTACAACTGCCAGTTCCATAATAGATTTCAGCTCGCGTACATTACCCGGAAATGGATAGGAGATCAGTTTTTGCTGAGCTTCCGGGCTAATGGATTTACGATTGATCTTATTTTCCTTGCAAAATGCATCGACAAAATTTTTCGCCAGGATGGCGATATCATTGCCTCTTTCGCGTAAAGGCGGGAGCATGATGGGTAATCCGATTAAACGATAGTAAAGGTCTTCCCGAAATGTTTTATTTTTTACTTCTTCCAATAAATTTTTATGTGTCGCTACGATGATCCGCACATTGATTGGCAAAACGCTATTCGCACCAATTCTTGTGATCTCTCTTTCCTGCAAAACGCGCAATAGTTTGGCCTGCAGGTTGATGTCCAGTTCTCCAATTTCATCCAGGAACAGTGTTCCTTTATCGGCCTCTTCAAATTTTCCGATGCGTCTGGTAACGGCACCGGTAAATGATCCTTTCTCGTGACCAAAAAGTTCACTTTCAAGCAATTCTTTCGGAATGGCCGCCACGTTCACTGCAACAAAAGGCATTGCATGCCGCTCGGAATTAAAATGTATGGCTTTGGCAACCAATTCCTTACCAGAACCGGTTTCTCCGGTGATGGATACCGTAATATTTGTTTTGGAGGCTTTTTCAATCAGTGCAAATACCCTTTCCATAGGTTCGCTGTTCCCGACAATGATCTGGGAGAAATCATATTTACGTCCCACCTGTTTTTTCAGGCTTTCAACTTCCTGTTTCAGGGTGCTGATTTCACGTAAATGCAGGATGCTGTTCCAGAGCCGGTCCTTGGTATCATCGTCTTTTACGATGTAATCAAAGGCGCCGTTTTTTAAGAGATTGATGGCGGTAGCCACATCTTCCTGACCGGAAATAACGATGACACGGATGTCGGGATTAAATTCCTTAATTTTTCGTAACACTTCCGTGCCATCACTATCGGGCAGGGAATAATCGAGGGTTACAACATCTGGAACTTCATGGAGGTGGGCGAAGAAATCACCAGGTGATTCAAATCGTTTAACTTCATATTCCGGATTAAGGGATAAATAATGTTCCAGCATGGAGCCGTACCACATATCGTCTTCAACAATGAAAACTTTGAACGACTGGTTGTTCTTCATATTTCGGATTATATCGGATTTTACCTTGGCTATAACGTGGTTTTAAAGATTTTTAGTATTGATTATGAACCAAAAAGAGACTTTTTCCAAGTATTATAATGATCTGAACCCGGAACAGAAACTGGCAGTGGACACAATAGACGGGCCTGTATTGGTTATTGCCGGTCCCGGAACGGGAAAAACCCAGATTCTGGGAGCCCGGATCGGTAAGATTTTACTGGAAACAGATACCGACCCCGGTAATATATTATGCCTCACCTATACGGATGCGGGAGCCATCGCCATGCGCCGTCGCCTGCTTTCTTTTATCGGACCGGCTGCATATAAAGTGAATATCTATACATTCCACGCTTTTTGTAATGATATCATTCAGGACAATCTTTCTTATTTCGAAAAAAATAAACTGGATCCGATTTCAGAACTGGAGCAGATCCAATTGCTGCGCGAGCTGGTTGACAGCTTTCCAAAGAATCATGCATTGAAACGTTACCGCGGAGATGTGTACTATGAAATCAAAAATCTGAAATCACTTTTCAGCACCATGAAACGTGAAGGATGGACACCAGCGTTCATCGAAGAAAGAATTGACAGGTATCTCGCCGAACTGTCTTCCAGAGATGAGTATATCTACAAGAAAAACGGACCCGGATATAAGAAAGGAGATCCTAAAAAAAATGATCTGGATGTTCAGAAAGAGCGTATGGAAAAACTGCGGGCAGCGATACATGAATTCAATCGCTTCCAGCATCTGATGTTTGCCAATGAACGCTATGATTATGATGATATGATCAACTGGGTGATCCGGGCATTTACCGAAAACGAACAATTGCTGCGTCGCTACCAGGAAAAATTTCTCTATATTCTTGTGGATGAATTCCAGGATACAAGTGGTACACAAAATAAACTTGTAAACCTGCTCATCAATTTCTGGGAAAAGCCGAATATTTTCGTAGTAGGCGACGACGACCAGTCCATCTTCCGCTTTCAGGGAGCCAACATCTATAACATGGAGGAGTTTGCAGACAGTCAGAAGAAAAATCTGCTGACTGTTGTGCTCACCAATAATTACCGTTCAACACAACAGATTCTCGACATATCCAAGCGACTGATCGGACATAATCAGGAACGACTGATCAATAAAATTGACGGGCTCACCAAGGATCTCGTTGCAGCGAAAAAAGAAATTGAGCGTTTACAGGAACCACCGCTGATTCGGGAATATCAAACCGAACGGGAGGAAATGATTGATATTGTTCATCAAATTGAAGGCCTGATCAGCCGTCAGGTGCCTGCCGGGAAAATTGCAGTTATATATAAGGAGAACCGTTATGGCGAGGAGCTGCTTCCCTATTTTAAACTAAAGAATCTACCGGTCTATAGTAAACGAAGCATCAACTTGCTGGAGGATCCGCTGATCGGGAAGATTCTGCTGATCATCCGCTACCTGGCTTCCGAACATGAAATTCCATTCAGCGGTGATGAGATGCTTTTTGAAATACTGCATGCCGAATGGTTTCGTATTCCCGCCATAGAAATTGCCAGCATCACAGCAGAGGTCGCGCAGAAACAATACAGCAGTGAAAAGATTTCCCTGAGAAAACTGCTGAGCGATAAAGCCAATAAACCAGCCAGGGATTTATTCTCCCAACCCCTGAATCCCGCACTGGC
>DASSGT010000510.1:0-6372 GCA_035693345.1 Puia sp.
AATCCCGTAAATAGCCGTCTCAGGCCGAGTCGGCTTTTTTATTTGTATTTGGAAGAGTTCCATTGTGACCATCTAAGACCGGGTGGTCTTTTTATTTGAAGCCGGCAAGCTAATTACACAGCACTTCCAGGACGATTTGGCTTTGAACGTGTGCGGTGGGAACAGTTTCTCTCGGGATCAATGATTTGGATGTACCCGGGCGACAACAAACTAAGAAGAAAATATATTTCCAGTCTTACTATTCCCCTCTGTATAAAAGAGAAGAATTCAAACCTGCAACCAGTAATCCGGATACGATTAAAAACAGGCACAAAGAGGCGTAAAAAGGATTTTGAAGATGTGTAAAGAATCCGCTATAACCCATCCAGTAAATAGCCGAACCCATGAGGATTTTTGTAATACGTTTAACTGGATTCATCTTTTCAGATTTATTGATTACCTATTATGCGACACGTAGTAAATGTACAAATAAATTTCATTCAAAAATGATATTTTACTGTAAATCTGAAAAAAAACTAGACTTTTTTACAACTTAGATCCAAAAAACCGCCACATGCATCAAAAAAATATTATATAATATTTTTGTATATATATTAAGTACAGAGATAGCGGCAATAATAAGCTTTGGACCGATACACTTAAAGGCATTTGAAATATAAAACGGGAAAACCTGCCTGACCTTTTAGAAGGAAAAGAACAACGGCAGAATAATAACTGAATGGAGTTTTAATGATAGTAGTTGCAGCAACACTATTATACTCTTATACTCTACTTCCAGACTTCCAGTCTTCCAGACTTTCAGACTTGACAGAATTAAGCCTTCGGCTTAATTCTGTCATTGGCCCAGCGCAACGCCAACTGCAATTGTTCCTGCTCCGTAAGATTTGAATTATCAAGCACCAGAGCATCGGCGGCCTGTCTGAGCGGACTGATTTCCCGATGGGAATCGATATAATCACGCATCTCCAGGTTATTTTTCACTTCCTCGAGACTGATGTTCGGATTCTTGTCATACAACTCCTTGAACCTTCGCGCCACCCGAATGGCTTTGTCTGCCGTCATAAAGATTTTTAATTCAGCATCCGGAAATACTACCGTACCGATATCACGTCCATCCATCACGATGGACTTCTTACTGCCCAATTTTTGCTGATGTTTTACCGCAAATTCACGCACCTCTCTTATCGCGGCGATTTCACTGACTTTTTCTGCCACTACCAGATCACGGATCAGGTATTCCACATTCTCTTCATTCAGGATAATCTCACTCTCTTTTGTTATTTCGTTGTGTAAAAATTCAATGTTTATTTCTTTCAGGGCCCTGTTCACTTTTCTGGTATCCGTCCAGTCCACATGATTCCTGAGAAAATAAAGCGTAATGGCTCGGTACATCGCGCCACTGTCTATATATGTGTACTTCAGTTTGGACGCCAGCTGTTTCGCCAGCGTGCTCTTGCCGCAGGACGACCATCCATCGATCGTTATAATGATTTTTTTATCAGGCATTATGATTAAGGTCTTGGTCGCTTATTTATAAGTACAGACAAATGTAAAAATCAATTTGCCACGGAAACGCGGAAAATTCCGTGTACCGTGGCAAATTATATTTGTAACGAATGTTTCGCTATACTTCCGAAGCCTCTTTTTCTTTTTCCTTCAGCGAAAATTTAATCTTGGATTCCGCTTTATCAAGATCCGCAATCATGATATCTCCGTTTTTTATACTCATATTCAGGATCTCTTCCGCCAGCGGATCTTCGAGATATTTCTGAATCGCACGGTGTAATGGTCTTGCTCCAAATTCTGCATCATATCCTTTTTCTGCAAGGAATGATTTTGCTTCTGCTGTAAGCTCCAGACTGAACCCAAGCTGCACAAGCCTTTTCATAACTCCTTTCATCAGGATATCGATGATATTGAAAATGTTTTCTCTGTCGAGAGAATTGAAAATAACAATATCATCCACCCGGTTCAGGAACTCGGGGCTAAAAGTCCGTTTCAGCGCTTTTTCTATAACTGCCTTATTATTCTCTTCTAAATTGGCAGTTCTGGAAGAAGTGGCAAATCCCACACCCGCACCAAAATCTTTTAATTGTCTGGCCCCGATATTGGAGGTCATGATGATCAGTGTATTCTTGAAATCCACTTTTCTTCCCAGACCATCAGTCAGCTGGCCATCATCCAGTACCTGCAACAAAATATTATAAATATCAGGATGTGCTTTTTCAATTTCATCCAGCAGGATTACGCTATATGGTTTCCTTCTGACTTTTTCAGTCAGCTGTCCGCCTTCTTCGTAACCCACATATCCGGGAGGAGCTCCGATTAAACGGCTCACCGTAAATTTCTCCATGTATTCACTCATGTCAATCCGTATGAGTGAATCTTCTGAATCAAACATATACCGTGACAATGCACGGGCCAGTTCCGTTTTACCAACACCCGTCGGGCCAAGGAAAATAAATGTGCCAATCGGTTTCTTCGGATCCTTCAAACCAACGCGGTTCCTCTGAATGGCTTTCACCACTTTCTGGATCGCCTCACTTTGGCCGACAACCATCGAAGCCATATCCACTGACATATTCTTCAGCTTTTCGCTTTCCGCCAGTACCATTCTTTTCACCGGAATACCCGTCATCATACTCACCACTTCGGCGATATTTTCTTCGTCGATCGGATAACGTCTGTGTTTACTTTCTTCCTCCCATTCGAGTTTGGCTTTTTCCAATTCTTCCTGCAAACGTTTTTCAGCATCACGCAGGGAAGCCGCTTCTTCGAATTTCTGGCTCTTGACGACTTTATTTTTTTCGTTCTTTACTTCTTCAATCTTCTTTTCGAATTCAACGATATTCTGCGGCACATTAATATTTTTCAAATGCACCCGCGCACCCACTTCATCCAGTACATCGATTGCCTTGTCGGGCAACAGACGGTCGGTCATATAACGGTCACTTAATTTAACGCAGGCCTGTATGGCATCGTCCGAATAAGTTACATTATGATAATCCTCGTATTTGGATTTGATATTTTCAAGAATCTGAATGGTCTCTTCCACACTGGGCGGATCGATCATCACTTTCTGAAATCGACGATCCAGTGCACCATCTTTCTCTATATACATTCTGTATTCATCCAGTGTGGAGGCACCAATGCATTGCAGTTCACCACGGGCCAGTGCCGGTTTGAAAATATTGGAAGCATCCAGTGAACCGGAAGCACCGCCTGCCCCTACGATAGTATGAATTTCATCGATGAATAAAATAACGTCGCGGTTTTTTTCCAGTTCATTCATGATCGCTTTCATGCGTTCTTCAAACTGTCCGCGGTATTTCGTTCCTGCAACGAGCGCAGCGAGGTCCAGGGAAATCACTCTTTTATCAAACAAAACACGGGATACCTTCCTTTGCACAATGCGCAGCGCAAGGCCCTCAACGATTGCTGTTTTTCCCACACCGGGTTCGCCGATCAGGATCGGATTATTTTTCTTGCGTCTGGAAAGGATCTGCGAAACTCTTTCAATTTCTTCTTCCCTTCCAACGATCGGATCCAGCGAATTCATTTCGGCCAGTCGTGTAATGTCACGGCCGAAATTATCCAGTACCGGTGTTTTACTTTTTGTGTTTCCGGCAGGACGTGCTTTGGATGCAGCGTATTTCTTTTCATCATCAAAATCATCATCATTCTCTTCAGCATATTCGCTGCGGGTATCATTACTTTTAACAACACCCAGTTCATTTCTGAATAAATCGTAATCCACGTCGAATTGATTTAAGATTTGAGTTGCGATGTTTTCTTTATTTTTCAGAATCGAGAGCATCAGGTGTTCTGTCTCAACCGTCGGGCTCTTTAAAGCCTTTGCTTCGAGAACAGTCACACGTATGACTTTTTCAGCCTGTTTGGTGAGGGGCAGACTGTTAATATTGGCAATATTCTTACCGGTCTTGTCCTTGACTGCGAGTTCTACTTCTTTGCGGAGCTCATACAGATCAACATTGAAACTTTTCAGAATCCGGACGGCCGTATTGTCACCCTCCCTGATCAGACCCAGAAGCAAATGTTCTGTTCCGATAAAGTCATTTCCTAACCTTAAGGCTTCCTCCCTGCTGAACGAAATAATCTCTTTAACCTGGGCCGAAAAATTATTATCCATTTTTAACTAATTGAGCTTAATACAATAATAACGAATATTTTTGATTCCTGTTTTTCGTGGTTTATTAACGTATGTTAACAATACCGGTAGATATGAAAGTCAAAATTAGTACCAACGAGAAATTCCATGCCATTACTGTGCTTGAACCCTATTTCACTGCTAATATGACAGCAGCACTGCACGATCTGTGTGAGCCTTTTTTAAATCAGGAAGTAAAAAACCTGCTCCTCAATTTAAAAGACATTCAAAAATTGGATTCTGCTGCTGCGGATACCCTTCTCGATCTCAGAAACCTTTTTTATTCTAACCAGGCTTCTTTTGTACTGTGCGATTTACAACCGCAGGTAAAAAAATATTTCGAACAGAATGAACAATTTGAAATATTACAAATTGCCCCCACCCAGAGTGAGGCCTCTGACATTATTTATATGGAAGAAATCGAAAGGGAGCTTACGGATTAATTCAGCGGGTAACGGATAATATGCTAACGATCAAAATCCGTTCCTATTACATTTTGTACTATTTTTCAGCTGCGATCAGCAAAATATAATGCTGATATCTTTGATCATACCTAAATCCAATCTGTGCTCGCGGTTACCATTCTAGGAAATAATTCGGCTATTCCGGCATTCGACAGGCACCCGACTGCCCAGGTGGTTACCCTGGATGATCATTTGTTCCTCATCGATTGCGGTGAAGGCACCCAGACACAGATGAACAAATACAAGATCCGGCGAAGCCGTATAAACCACATCTTCATCTCGCACCTGCACGGAGATCATTATTTCGGACTGATCGGGCTGGTCACCAGCATGGGATTGCTGGGTCGTACCCAGGAACTGAATCTCTATGGACCAGCGCGGTTGATCGATATATTTAACTTACAATTAGAAGTAGCCGATACCACACTGCCGTTTAATCTGATCTTTCATCCGCTTGGGGAAGAAGGTGTTCTGTTGAAAGAAAACCGTTACCAGGTCAGCTGCTTTAAGGTTTTTCACCGGATCGAATGCTGGGGTTTCATTTTTCGGCAAATCCGGCCTCCCAGACGCGTAAATCCTGAAAAAGCCAGGATAGCCGGCATTCCAGCGGCTTTTTTCGACCGGTTGAAATGGGGGGAAGACTATGAAACCCGGGATGGACAGCTGATCACGAACGACTCCGTGACCGATGCCGCACCCAAACCAAAATCATATGCCTATTCGGCAGACACCGTATACAATCCCGAGATCGCGGCAAGGGTTAAAAATGTGGATATGTTGTACCATGAAACCACTTATTTAAAGGACCTGGAAGATCGTGCCACCAAAAGATTTCACTGTACGACTGTTCAGGCTGCAGACATCGCAAAAACCGCCGGGGTAAAACAACTGCTCATCGGTCACTTCAGTTCCAAATACGACAGGCTCGATGAATTTGAAAAGGAAACCAGGGAAGTATTTCCAGACAGCTCTTTAGCGCTCGAAGGAGTTAGTTATATCGTTCAATAAGGCTAAGGCCAAGGCGAAGGCTTAAGGCACATTATTAATAATGAACAGAAACATCAATGTAATATTCAGAACTTTAAACCCTACGTTGTTTCCTTATGCCATTTGCTTTACGCTTTACGCTTTACGCATTAACGCCTTCGCCTTACGCGTTATGCCTGATACCTTAAGCCTTCGCCTTAAGCTTTGCGCCTTACGCTTTACGCTCCCTAATTTTCCCTCTCCAGCAAATACATTGAAAGTTCTTTCAGGGATTTTTTACTTTCCTCTGGTACTGAAATACGATCCAGACACGCAAAAGCTTTTTCTATATAATAATTCTTAGCTTCCTGTGCTGCCTTTCCGACACCGGATTGCTGATAAATAGAAGTCATTCGTTCCACTTTATCAGGACCGGAGTACATCAGCAATTCTTCCAGTTCCTGTTTATTTTCCGGCGAAGCGGATTCCAGAGCTTTTACCAGGAGAAATGTTTTTTTATTTGCCATGATGTCCCCCCCTTTTAATTTTCCAAAAGCTGACGGATCACCAAAAGCATCCAGCCAGTCATCCTGAACCTGGAAAGCAAGACCGAGGTTTCTGCCAAAATCGTATATCAATTGCTGATTTTTTTCTCCGGCGCCTCCCGCAATGGAGCCCATCTGCAGACTGCCCGCAAGTAACACAGCTGTTTTTAATTCAATCATATGCAAATAATCGGAAAGTGATATGGATGCATTCTTTTCGAAATCCATA
>DASSGT010000511.1:0-8231 GCA_035693345.1 Puia sp.
TTTTCCCGGTTGTTCTGAAAATGGCAAGTGCTATGCCATACCGTTTGCATAACTGTTGTGCGTTGATGAGAAACGGCTCCTTATTTACACCACCTGAAATGGGGTTTACAATAAACAATAGTTTCATAACCTAACGATTTATATTTTTTAGCATGGACCCATCAAAGACTGTTGTTTCATCGAAATACAAAACAGGAATGCCCAGAGTATGCAAGCGTTGATAATAACTTTTCTGAAAACGAAGCTTATAGGCTTTTGTTTTTCGTATAAACACCTGGCAAATCCTCCCGGGGAACTGCCTGGCAACCTCGCTATACGTGCGAATGTCGGCTTCGGTATCATCTCCTACCAGATAATAGAAGTTGCCGGGCGACTTTTGTAATATGGAGGATATTTGGTCGAGCTTAAAATGTTTCCCCTTTCTGGTAAACAAACCTGAATAAGTCAGATAATCAAATAAATAAACGATGGAGTCGCCTATTCCATTTAAGGAAAATATGTTGGTCAGCAAATGAAAAAGATTCATTTCGCTTTTTGAAACGCAATACACCCTGAATCCTGATTTCCTTGCATAGCTCAATAAATGCCTGGTAAAATCTACTATTTTCCTGTTCTTTGGGCGCTTTAGTAAAATTGTATAAATCCTTCGGAAAAATGCTTTGGTAAAAGAATAAAGGATGGTATCATCAATATCTGAAATGATGGCTATTGACTGATTCGCTAATGGAAAGTATACGGGATAAAGTTGTATGACCGGAATCCTGATATTGCAGGATACATCATCGTATATCTCTATATTATTAATTCGATCGCCGTTCAGCCATAAACCAAACTGGCCGTTATTCTGCGTTGTTACCGTATGGACTTCTTTATCGGTCTTGATAAATAATTTCTTACCGGCATATAGTTTATTGGCGTATGATCTGATCACGCCGACAGTCTGATGATTGAAAAATTTGTCAGGATACGTAGAAGGATAAATTTCAGCAAGGGCAACACCGTTAATAGCAGTGCCAAGTTCAAATTGTACAACTGCCAATTGCCATATCACGGGAATTTTGCTCAACATTTCATGTTCAGGTCAGGCCAGGAGTAAAATCAATAATAAATATTCCCCTGTAAAAGGTAATTTATTTTTACGAAATAAATGTTTTCGGAACATTCATACACTCCGGAATATCGAAGAGGAAAAATTGCAAGACTCCGGGTCAGCGATTTTCCATACGGGGGAAAATAACAGATATCATAATCCGGAGAAACTACCTTAGCTTTAAACTAACCTTAAAACAAACTTATGAATCAATATCGTGCATATATGCTTTTCATAATGATTAGCATAGTTTCTCATTCTGTCTCAGCCCAAAGCCAGGTTTCCGCTTCAACGACCAGGGATCTCCAGGAAGCTGAAACGAAGATGTTTGATGGCATCCTTCACCACAGTGCAGATTATTTCAAAGACTATGTTGCCAATGACTATATTACCATCAACGCTGATGGCATCATGGCCAATAAGGAAGAAACGTTTGCAGACACTTTACGATATAAATTTTTATCCGATTTTACCTGGAAATTGTCCGATAAAAAAATCCGGGCATATGGAGATGTCGGAATAATTACCGGAAGAGCACGGGTATACAGGAAGGATATCTATGCGGGTGAATATCTGTATACTGCGATATTCGTCAAAGATCACAACAAATGGATGTTTACCGGTTGGCAGGGAACCATGTCAAAGGATTCTCCCAAACCGTCCGTGCCTTCTAACTAATACGAATCCTGTTTTTGCGGATCTCAAATCTCCGGCATCCAGACATTTCCTAACTCAATACATCGCTGGTGTATCTGTTGAAATAATTCTTTTGGAAGATGGTCGGGTATGGCGGGCAGGTCCAATGTTTTCGCGGGCGAACCAAATTCTTTAAATACCGTTTCAAAACCTGCGGGTGTGATCAGCAATAAAGCCTTTGCTGTATCGGTGACGAGGTTAAAACTATGAGCCACTTCTTTAGGCAATACAACCAACTCCCCGGCTCCGGCCCTGAACTTTTTATCACCCGCCTGAAAATCGATTACACCATCCAGTAAGTAAAAAGATTCATCTTCATACCTGTGTAAATGCGGGGGTGGTGTAAAACCTTTTCTGAAGAAACAATGGATAAGCGTATAGGCATTATCAGTATCCTCCCCTGTGGCTAAAAAAGAAAAAGTATGTGCCAGATAATGAACGGAATTTTCCAGTGCAGGTTTTTTACTGAGCGATAAACGGGTTAATGTTTCCGGCATAAAAAAGATTTTCATGAAGGTACCTGCACCCGATACCTTTTTTCTCTACCAAATGGTAGATTTTAAACTACCCATCCCAGTTCCACGGCTTTTAAAATGGCAGAGCTCCTGTTCCCTACATCCATCTTCTGATAAATATGAAGTGTATGTGTTTTTACTGTTCCATCCGATACAAACAATTTATCTGCGATTGTTTTATTGGGCAGACCGGTGACCATTAACAATAGAACTTCCTTTTCTCTTTCAGTAAGTAGTTGTAATGTTTTTTTTGACCTGGCAGATAGTTCTTCACTGTTGTTCCAGCGCCATTCCTTTGACCTTCCCTGTCCCTGTACAAACGGGACTCCGGATATTCTGGCCAGTTCCAATGCCCTCACGATGAAGTTTCCTACTGTTTTTAATACATAAAGATGATGAGGCTGGTATACATTCTGATGGGTGGTTCGTACAGCTACAAGCCCCACGACTTTATCATTTATTTTTAATGGAGTATACAAGGCCGCTTTGGGTTGTATACCGGCCAGAGGTTGTGGTTTTACCGAAAGGTACCTGCTATACTCTCGGTCAAAGTCATTCATAAAAATATCCTGTTCATGCCGGATACACCAGGATGCCAGACGACCGTCATCAGATGCGTCAAAAGAAAAATCGGGAAGTGGTTTGCCATCTTCAATCATTCCCTTGTAATGAATCAATCCTTCTTTTTCATCATAAATGCCAACACAAAACTGGTAAGCATCCATTAATTCATTTACATTCTGATAAATAACGGCGACAATTTCCCGGAGAGCAAGCCGTGGCGTTATCAGGTCGGTTATTTCATTCAGTATACGAAGTTGCCCGGTCCAGTCAACATCAGTGTCGTTTGAGATGTTATTGGTCCAGGAGGAGAACTGATCTTTAAAATCTTTACTCAAAATTTTTCCATAGATTATTTAGCCGGCCGTTTAAAATTCAATGAGCCTGATTTGAAGGTTGTTGGCCTGTCAAGGTAACACATATTGATTCGCTCAGCCTATAAACACACTATTTTGGTTGCTTATTTTTGGAAATTTTCCCAATACCGGAAGGCTGAATAATACTTTTATAAGCCGCTGTCATTGAGAAGAAAAAGCCTGATAAAAGGATCATATTATTAAAATAATAGCTACCGTAAATCGTTTATAATAGTCAAATTGGCCTTAAAAAAAAATCGAGGGCTGAAACTTTAAAACAACAAAATCCACCTTATGAAAAAGTTAGTTATTTTGGTATTTACCACAGGCGTATTTTTCACGGCGAGTGCCCAGATTCAATTCGGATTGAAAGCAGGTGCCAACTTTGCAACACTTTCGGGTAATGGGTCAGAAGGGGCAACAACAAAAGTAGATTTTCACGGCGGTGGATTTGCACACATTCCACTGGTCAATTCATTCTTCCTGCAGCCTGAGCTTGTCTACTCCCGACAGGGCGCGAAGGCAACATCAGATGGGGTCGTTTTCAACATCAATCAAAACTACCTGAATATTCCGGTGCTTGCCAGATATCAGCATAGTTCAGGTCTGTATGGTGAAACAGGTCCGCAACTTGGATTTTTGCTTGCAGCCAATGTATCTGCACAGGGTTCAAGCCAGGATGTTAAGTCTTCCTATAAATCCACTGATTTTGGCTGGGCATTTGGTGTGGGCTACAAGATACCTTTAATGAATGCAGGTATCGATGCCCGTTATAACCTGGGTCTTTCGAATATTGCGGCTACAACAGTGTCGGGGTATTCGGTTAAGAACAATGTTTTCCAGCTTGGAGTATTTTACATGTTTGGAGGCAAATAATAATCGGTTCCAACAATCATACAAACAGCCGTCCGTATGGGCGGCTGTTTTTTTATGCCCTTTTCCAATTTATCTTATTTAAATTACTGATGATTTAAAATTGAATTTTACAGGAGCCCAGTCCATATTGAGTTTAGGTTGCAAAAAATGAGCAATGCTTAAAATAGATTTAACCTTGAGACCGTCCGGGCTGACAGCTAAACTCAAAAGGTTCTGGCAGCTGTCAGGAGAGAAAATATACTTGATTGAAAAAAATTATGATTCTTCAAAAGGTTCACCGGTTTTTACGGCCGGGGGAAAATATATTTCCAGGGGATGGACTGAATGGACGCAGGGGTTTTTATATGGATCGATGATACTTCAATATGATGCAACAAGTGAGAAAGCTTTCCTTGAAATGGGACGCAGGAAAACCGTTGAGCTCATGGCGCCACATATCAGTCATACCGGCGTGCATGATCATGGATTTAACAATGTGAGCACCTATGGCAATCTGTTGCGTTTGATGAAGGAAGATAAAATAGCATTCAATGAATGGGAAAAAGATTTTTATTCACTGGCATTAAAAATATCAGGAGCCGTCCAGGCCAGGCGGTGGACAAATATTAGCGGCGGTGGATTTATTTATTCATTCAATGGACCTCACTCACTTTTTGTTGACACGCTCCGTTCCTGCCGTTCTCTGATTCTTAGTCATTGCCTGGGGCATATCCTTCAGACAGAAGGTGATCAGAAGATCAATTTATTGGAACGTGCTGTTGAACATATAAAGGCGACAGCAAACTATTCGATATTTTATGGAGAGGGTCGTGATGTATATGACGTCTGGGGACGAACTGCACACGAGAGTATATTCAATGTAAATGACGGAAATTTTCGTTGCCCGAATTCACAGCAGGGGTACTCTGGGTTTTCTACCTGGACCAGAGGACTGGCATGGGCGATGTGTGGATTCGCTGAAGAAATTGAATGTTTTGATTCTGTCCAGGATGGAGATGACAACAGCCTGAAAATAAAAAAAGATATTTTACCGATTATGATAAAAGCGGCCCGGGCTGTCTGCGATTTCTATATTGACAACTGCCCGGTGGATGGTGTTCCCTATTGGGATACCGGTGCACCCGATTTGTATAAGCTGGGAGATTATTTGAATAAACCAGCTAATCCGCTGAATGATTTTGAACCGGTCGACAGTTCGGCGGCAGCTATTGCAGCACAGGGATTGCTGCGATTCGGCAGGTATCTTCAGCAACATGCTGAGAAGGAACCAGGCGATCGTTACTGGCAGGCAGGGCTTACTATTTTAGATACCATTTTTGCAGAGCCCTATTTGAGCACGGATAAAACACATCAGGGATTGTTACTACATTCTGTTTATCATCGGCCCAATGGGTGGGACTATATACCTCCCGGAAGCAAAATCCCAAATGGTGAATCCAGTATGTGGGGCGATTATCATGCTCGTGAAGTAGCCCTGTATATTCAGCGGGTGATCAATAATGAAACATATCATACCTTTTTCAACATCGTATGAATTCTACAGACGATAACGATCTTTCGAAATTGTGCATTCACACCATTACGACCAAACCCTGGAATATAGAAGAGGCTGCCAGGAATTTTTCAGCGGCCGGTGTAAAAGGGATTACCGTCTGGCGTGATGCACTGGAAGGAAGGGATATCAAACAGACGGGTAAAATGCTTCTTGATCATGACCTGACGATTGTGTCGCTTTGCAGGGGTGGATTTTTTTCGTTTAAGGATTTAAATAAAAGAAAATCGGCCATCGATGATAACCGGAGGGCCATTGATGAAGCCGCCCTGCTGGGAGCTCCGTTGCTGGTGCTTGTGTGTGGTGCTGATCCCTCTCAGGGGTTAGATGAATCAAGGAAACAGATTCAGAATGGTATCGGCGAGATCATTGCGCACGCATCGTCAGCCGGAGTCAGGTTAGCCATTGAGCCGTTGCATCCCATGTATGCTGACGCGCGTTCGGCAATCAATACGTTGAAACAGGCTAATGAAATGGCTGAAGAACTCAATTCACCATGGGTTGGTGTGGCTGTAGACGTGTATCATGTCTGGTGGGATCCATCTCTTGAGCATGAAATAAAACGCTGCGGAGAAAACGGTCACCTGATGGCATTTCATATTTGTGACTGGAAAGTGCCCACTACAGACATGTTGTTGGATCGAGGGCTGATGGGGGAGGGATGTATACCTGTGAGACAAATCAGATCGTGGGTGGAAGCCGCGGGGTTTACAGGTTTTAATGAGGTTGAAATCTTTTCTACAACTCACTGGAAAGAAAACCAATCTGAGTATCTTCGGAAGATCATTAAAGCATATAAAGAAAATTCTTAAAAACAGAGCTGATAATAGTTAGAATATATGACAGAGTATAAAATAGGTGTCATTATGAACGGCGTTACGGGACGCATGGGAACTAATCAGCATTTAATGCGGTCTATTGCAGAAATCATAAAACAGGGAGGAGTAAAAGTCAGTCCTGGTGAAACCATCATGCCCGACCCTGTATTGATTGGTCGTGATGAAAATAAATTAAAGAAGCTTTGCCAATTGTCCGGTGTGAAAAAAATGAGCACGGACCTGAATCAGGCGCTGGCGGATCCTCACAACGCTATTTACTTTGATGCGCAAATTACGGGCAGGAGGGCTGAGGGAATAAGGGAAGCAGTACTGGCGGGAAAACATATTTATTGTGAAAAACCCATGGCAACAGACACAAACCAGGCGATGGAATTGTACAACCTGTGTAAAGAGCATCATGTAAAAAACGGTGTTGTACAGGATAAACTATGGCTTCCCGGTATTTTAAAAATAAAGCGTCTGATTCAGCAGGGATTTTTCGGAAGAATCTTATCTGTGAGAGGTGAATTTGGATATTGGGTATTTGAAGGCGATACGATTCCCGCGCAAAGGCCATCCTGGAACTATCGAAAAGAAGATGACGGAGGTATTATAACAGATATGCTTTGTCACTGGCGATACCTGCTCGACAATGTGTTTGGCAAAGTGAAAGCCGTTTCATGTCTGGGAGCAACACATATCCCGGAAAGAGTTGACGAAGAAGGGAAGCGATATAAAAGCACCGCAGATGATGCTGCCTATGCAACATTTGAACTGGAGGGTGGCATCATTGCCCAGTTTAATTCTTCCTGGACCGTGAGGGTTAGACGTGATGATTTATTGACACTGCAGGTTGACGGCACCAAAGGATCTGCGGTAGCGGGACTGCGTGAATGTTATATTCAGCATTATGGTAATACGCCAAAACCAGTTTGGAATCCGGATATTCCTCAACCTATTAATTTTTATGAAGGCTGGGCAAAAGTTCCTGAGCAGGAGAATTATGATAACGCGTTCAAAGTGCAATGGGAGCTGTTTCTGAAACATATTGTGAAAGGTGATCCTTTTCCCTGGGATATGCATGAAGGTGTGAAGGGAGTACAACTGGCGGAAAAGGGTTTGGAAAGCTGGAGCAAAAAGTGCTGGGTAGATATTCCTGAACTTTAAAATATGAGGAGAGTAGCATTCATCACAGGAGGAAGCCGTGGTATTGGATTTGGTATTGCGGTCGAACTCGCCAAAAATAATTTTGACCTGGCCATTAATGGAACAAGGGCTGAAGGCGAGGTGGGTGATGCATTGAAGGAATTAAGGTCATATGGCGTTGATGTACTTTATTGTCGGGGAGATATCGCTTCTTCCAACGATCGGATCGAAATGCTGCGGCAGGTAAAGGATCATTATGGAGCACTGAATGTGCTGGTCAACAACGCCGGTGTAGCTCCGAAAGAACGAAGAGACATTCTGGATGCAACCGAAGAAAGTTTTGATCATGTGATGGGTATCAATTTAAAGGGCTCGTATTTTCTTACACAGAAGGCTGCAAACTGGATGATTGAGCAAAAGAAAATGGATGCTGCATTTACAGGATGCATTATAAATATTTCCTCTGTTTCAGCAACCATGGCATCTTTAAACCGTGGAGAATATTGTATTTCGAAAGCGGGTATGAGCATGGTTACCCAATTGTTCGCCGTGAGGCTGGGCGTGTTCGATATTCCTGTTTTTGAAATAAGGCCGGGCATTATACAAACTGATATGACGCAT
>DASSGT010000512.1:0-2595 GCA_035693345.1 Puia sp.
TAATCTGAGCGGAGAAGATTTTACTGCCGGCAGGCTGCTATCCACGACGATACCGAGGTATTCGGTGTTGAGATACGGACTCGTGGACAGATTTATCTTGCCTATCCAGTCTTTTTTCAATTCCCCTTTTTTATTCAATACTTCATCTTTGAAGGAGGGATCGATATCATTCATAAAATCGAGACGACCCTGCTGCAGCAATAAAAATTCGGTGGCGCGGTTATCAAAAAAACTGATCTTGATGGCATCCAGATATGGAAGCGGAATACCTGCGCTGTCTTTTTCAAAATAATTTTCATTTTTCAGCAGAATCAGAGCCTGCCCCTCCTCCCAGCTTTTAAATTGAAAGGGACCTGTTCCGCAGGGATGGCTGCGAAAATTCTTTCCGTATTTTTCCACCACTTCGTGGGGAACGATGGAGCAGTATTGCATACTGAGCAATCCCAGCATCGGATGAAAGGGTGTCAGCAGACGGAGTTCAAAAGTGGAATCATCCGGCGCACTAAATGCGTCGGCGCCGGAAACGCGCTGATTGAAAATCCAGGCTCCACTGCTGGCGGTACTTTTATCTATTATGCGCGAAAGACTAAAAACAATATCCGATGCAATCAAACGACGACCCCGTCCATCCGGGAATGCGTCATTATCGTGAAAAAAAACATCCTGCCGAAGGTGAAACCGGTAGGTTTTTTTATCCTCCGAAATATCCCAGGACGTTGCGAGCGAAGGCACAATATTCAAATCCGCATCTGTCTGTACCAGCGTATTGTATAATTGGTGAATGGGCCAGATGACAGACTGATTTTTTGCAAACGCCGGATCCAGGCTCGCGATACCCGTGGGCTCATTATATCGAAAGGTTTTTTTATTACTGGTTGAAACCGGATGACAGGCGGTGACTGAAAAACCTGCTGTTATGATAAAAATTAAGATCTTTCCTTTATTTATGATCATGCTCATCGGGATACGAAAATCGCAATTATGATTCATCAGGCGAAAAAGGTTTTAATATTCTCTTTGTTTTTCAACCTGTTTTTTTTATTTGCAAGTGCCCAGGACGATAAGCCGCAGTTCACACGTGCGGATACGTTGCGGGGATCGCTGAATGCAGAACGCGCATACAATGTATTAAAGTATGATATCAGCTTCACTCCGGATTATGAGACGAAATCGATTCGCGGTCAAAATATCATAACATATATCGATTCAGGCCTTCATCAAATGCAAATCGACCTGCAGACACCGCTGGAAATTGATAGTATCATACAGGATGGAAAAAAACTCAGTTTTCAAAGAGAGGGTAATGCCTTTCATGTTGCAGTAAATGCAGACGGGCAGCAAAAAATCTGTTTAACCTGTCCCAGAAAACTCACTGTTTTTTATCATGGCAATCCGCAGATTGCGGTGCATCCTCCCTGGGGGGGTGGATTTATATTCACCAGGGACTCTCTTGGCCGGCCCTGGATGAGTGTTGCCTGCGAAGGAACCGGAGCAAGCGTATGGTATCCATGCAAAGACTATCTGGGCGATGAACCTGATAGCGGTGCCCGATTAACTGTTATCGTTCCGGACAGCCTGGTAGCCATCGCCAATGGCCATCTCATGAACCGGGCTGTTATGGGAAAAGGACTCTATGCCTGGACCTGGGTTGTGACGAGTCCGATTAATAATTATAATATCATACCATATATCGGTAAATATGTGAACTGGAAAAAAATCTATTACGGTCAGAAGGGAAATCTGGATTGCAGTTTCTGGGTGCTGGACTATAATCTGAAAAAAGCAAAAAAACATTTCCTGGGAGTTGATTCCATGCTGAGTTGTTTTGAGTATTGGTTCGGCCCCTATCCTTTTTATGAAGACGGATATAAGCTCGTTCAGGCTCCCTATCTGGGGATGGAACACCAGAGTAATATTGCTTATGGAAATGATTTTCTGGAAGGATATCATGGCAAAGATTTATCCGGAACGGGATGGGGACTGAAATGGGATTTTATTGTTGTACATGAGAGTGGTCACGAATGGTTCGGCAATAATATCACATGCAAGGATCTTGCGGATGAATGGATTCACGAATCCTTCACCAATTACAGTGAGACGCTGTATACCGGATTCTTTTTTGGCAAGAATGCGGGAGATTCATACTGTATCGGAACTCGGAAGGGAATACAAAACCTGCTTCCGATCATTCAGTATTATGGAGTGAATCATGGACCCGAAGGGACGGATGAATATTATAAAGGCGGCAACATGATCCACACAATCAGGCAGGTGATTCACAATGATGAATTATTCCGCAAAATAATGCGGGGTCTTAATCAGAATTTCTATCATCAGACGGTGACTGCCCTGGACATACAGAATTATATAAATAAAATTTCGGGCATCGATTTTACGCCTGTCTTCAACCAATATTTACGAACCAGAAATATTCCGGTGCTGGAATATAAGATCGAAGACCGTGAGCTGAGTTATCGATGGACGAATTGTAATGCGGATTTCGACATGCCGGTGAGGGTAGATATTGGTGGAGAAAAATGGCTCAAACCCGTGACGGAATGGAAAAAGGAAAAAATATCCAAAGATGCTAATCCT
>DASSGT010000513.1:0-2640 GCA_035693345.1 Puia sp.
TGTAGACTGGGATTATATATCACAGTATCAGATAAAAATAGTTGCGGGTCGTGCCTTTTCCAGGGAATTTGGAACCGATACAACGCAGGCGATGCTGATCAATGAAGCGGCCGCAAAAATGTTTGGATACCGTTCACCGAAAGAAGCAGTAGGCAGGCGCTTCAAACAATTTGACCGGGTGGGTAAGATTGTGGGGGTAATGAAAGATTTTCATTTCCATTCCCTGCAACATGAGATCCAGCCACTGGCCATGCGAATAGAACCGGAGGCCTGCTTTCTGGTTTCCGTTAAAATAGCCACGCACAATTTACCGGCCACCATTTCTGCCATCAGGGATAAATGGAATCGTATCATTCCCCACCGGCCGCTGCTTTATTATTTCCTGGATGAATATTTTGACAAACAGTACCGGAGCGAAGAAAGATTCGGAAGATTGTTTATGTATTTTACTATACTGGCCATATTTATTTCCTGCATGGGCCTTTTCGGCCTTGCTTCTTACAGCACATTGCAGCGTACAAGGGAAATTGCCGTCAGGAAAGTGATGGGGGCATCCGTTCAAAGCATCATCCGGTTGCTCTCGCAGGATTTTTTGAGGTTAATTATGATTTCGTTTCTCATCGCCGCGCCGGTTGCCTGGTGGCTGATGCATCAATGGCTGCAGGATTTTGCATATCGCATTACCATCGGCTGGTGGACACTCATTTTATCAGGTTTACTCGCTGTATTCATTGCCATGGTCACCATCAGTTTCCAGGCAATCCAGGCAGCAAAAGCAAACCCGGTAAGTAGTTTGAAAGCCGACTAATGAAACAAATGCTGCGCAATCGGTACATTTACATCACATCATCCATCCATCTATGATGAAAATTTTAATATGCATATCATTTATATTACTCACATCTCTTCACTTGAACGCACAACAGGATAAAAAAGAATTGCGGCATGTTGTCATGTTTGGCTGGAAACCCGGTGCTGATTCAGCCGCCATCAACCGGGTTGTGATGGCATTTAAAGCATTGCCCGGAAAAATTAAAACGATCAGGCGTTTTGAATGGGGAGTGAATAACAGTCCCGAAAATCTGAATCAGGGACTGACATACTGTTTCCTGGTCACATTTGCCAGTGAAAAGGATCGCAATGACTACATCGTAAACCCGGATCACAAAGCATTTACCCAATTGTTACCCGACATATTGGACAAAGTGACGGTTGTTGATTACTGGGCCCAACAGTAATGCCCGACCATACATATTAGTTCTCTATTTTTAGCGTCAATAGAATAGAACCGTCTTTTTTTCTGTAGACCTTACATTCCTCAAGCCTTAAATCACTCAGATCGTGTGCCCAGATTCCATAACTGCCATTTGTTTCATGACGTTGGTTTCCCAAAATCCTTTTTGATGGCGGAACGGGTTTAACGGGTGCGGTTTCTTCTTCTTTCTGATAAATGGAATGATAGTTATCGCTAATTAGGTTTACCAATACTTTTTTAGTGATCTTATGGCTAAAACGTGCGCCTATGGTGCAAGAATATTTTAACGGGTAATCATAAAGTATGGAAATATTCCGCACGTTATAAAGAACACCAGGCTCTTCATTTTTATCGATCAGATTTTCTATTTCAGTTTCCGGATGATCAATAGAAATACTTGTGATATATCCATCCGGATAATCTTTTCTATTATTTGTTTTTACTCTGAAATCAATCAGGGTAATCAATTCTCCCAAGTAATCCGTGTTCTTTATTTTTTTATAGTCATGTTCAAGGATTTTTACAGCGTCTGTAGTGTCCTCGAAGGGGACGAATCCGCGATTATTATAGGATTTTCTGAGAATAAGTTCCTGTTGATTTATTTTTTCCAAAAGAGGACCTTCCGCCAATCCTTTTTTGGAATCGGATAGAACAATCAGAGCCAGAGAATCGTGACCAATTTGATGAAATGCATCGGCCAGGTTTAAATAAATAGGGCGTCGTTGGTCCTGGGTTATTTCATGAAGACTCAATCCCTTTTTTGAAATATAGATAGCTTCTTTATATCTGTGGCCACGATTCAGCCAAAAAGCATAATTCGAATAAGCCCTGTAAAGTCCGCTATCTATCATGATAGCGCGATCGAAATAACTATAAGATGCTTCGTTAGTATATAGTGTACCCATAATACCACCCAGATCAGTCAATATCTCCGGATTATTTGGGTCAGCGCTATCAGCACGAAAAAAGCACTGTTTTGCCTCTTCAAATTTCCGTTCATTTATCAGGTTAAGCGCCTGTTCATATTCTTTTTTTGCGTAATCACCATATATGTGATTGGAACCCACCCGTACTATACTATGAGTCATAATATCCTCCTCTCTACGATTTCGATGTCCGCAGGATATCGTAAGCAGGAAACACAAACTGATCATTGCAAGCCTTCGCCGTTTTTTCATAAGTCGAACAGAAATAGGGTTTAAAATGACAGTGTATAAATGTATTTGTTTTTGTAACAGATACTGTTCATGTACCGAAAACACTTTATAACCTAAGTATTTACTCTTAGGCCAGGTTTCTCGCTCTGACTAAACATTTTTATAAAAATATTACTGTTATTCTATCCTGTGTGTCTGTCGTAAATTACCTGCACTTCTGGGACATCG
>DASSGT010000514.1:0-4648 GCA_035693345.1 Puia sp.
ATAATTCGTGACCCCTTCCGGATCAATTTACTTGTAAATAAGCCGAGGCCACCCGATGGGATGGAAGATCTGTCGATATATAAATGCTTTGAAAGAAATGCCATGTTTGATTTGTGATTAAATGATACCGCTTTTTCAGTAGAGTATAAATTATCATGCCTGGCTCCCTAAACACGCATGTGATCAGGTAACCATTGTACGATCAAATTTTTTATCTGACTCGGACTCAGATTTTCTTTTAGCGCACGTTCCACAAGTGCAGCCAACTCCTCGTCAGATGCAAAACGCAGGGCTGCCAATTGTCTGAAACTAAGATTTGATTCAAGCGGTTCCAGTCTTTTACCTGTAACAACATAATATCTAAATCGTAATTCCAATCTTATAATTCGGTCCTGATTTGCGAGTGAGTAATGTTGCCGCATCATAAAAGAAGACCAGCCGATGAAAACAAATAATGCTATGATAGCGCCCCATATTTCATGCTGATCCGGATGATGATTATATGCAAGGATCGATGCAATCAGCGCAATCAGCAGTAATGGATAAAAAATAAAATGATGCGTGGTATAGTACCTAACGTGGTTTTTGAAATTCTGCGTCGCCATAAAATGAATAATTGAATAAATGAATCAGGGATTTTCGTCCGGATTTTTTGGCCTGACGATGAAGCGCAGGGACTGGTCTTTGTTCAGGTAAGCAACACTCCAGTTGTACAAGGTTTTGATACGGTTGCGGTAACTGATAAGCGACATAAGATGTACAAATAACCACATAAACCAGGCGATGAATCCCTTGAAGTGAATATGTTTAGGCAGATCACAAACTGCTTTATTTCTGCCTATGATGGCCATGGTACCAAGGTCTTTATAATGAAATGCTTTGAGTGGTTTGTTTTCAATCATTTTTTTCAGATTCCCGGCGAGCAATTTGGCGTGCTGAATAGACACCTGTGCAAGTTGCGGATGCCCGTTCGGATATTCGGTTTCGTGTGTTTGCATGCAGGTATCGCCGATTGCGTAAATGTCCTCCACACCAATTACCTTATTAAAGGGATCACATAACAGCCTTTTCCCTCTGCCATAAGAACTTGCCGGAATTCCTTCAAAAGCCATTGCTGTTACACCTGCCGTCCAGATCAGGTTTCTGGTTTCAATGATCTCACCGGTTGAAAGTATCACCTGATCATTCACAAAGTCTTTTACCTGAGTTTTTAATTTGATAATGACGCCCATCTTTTTTAGTGCATCGAAGGTGTCGTTCTGTGAAGCCGGGCTCATTGGTGCAAGTAAATGTTCACCTCCGTCAATCAGGTATATATTGGCGCCGGTTCCATACAATTCAGGATAATCTTTGGGAATGGCGTGGCTGCGCAGATCTGCCAGCATACCGGAAACTTCGACTCCGGTCGGGCCGCCACCAGCCACCACGATCGTAAGCAATCTTCTTCTTTCCGCCTGATCACTGATGATGGTTGCCAGCTCCAGTCGTTGAAGCAAAGTATTTCGCATATTCAATGCGTCATTCACATTTTTCATGGGGATGGCATATTTCCGGATATTTTCCATCCCGAAATAATTGGATTCCGCGCCGGTTGCAAACACGAGATAATCGTATGTTATCTCGCCGTTGTTTAAATGAACGGTATGTGAGCCGGGATCCACTTTTACCAACTCACCAAGCCTGAAATGAATATTTGAATACCTTCTGAATAACTTTCGGAAGGGATAACTAATATTCGAATTCTCAAGAAAACCGGTTGCAACCTGATATATCAGGGGCGGGAAAAAATTGTAATTATTTTTATCAACCAGTATGATATTAAAATCAGGATCATTTTTTAAATGGAGTGCGAGATTGACGCCGCCGAAGCCCCCTCCTATGATCACCAGTTTTTTAGGTACTTTCAACTGATCCGTTGTATTGGCCATAGTGTACAAAGTTACGAAATCAACGCGCACGTTGACAGCTGACGGTTTGGAGTTGGTGGTGGATCGTGCATCGTAGATCGTGTATCGTAGATCGTTTATCGTGTATCGTTTATCGTAGACCGTGAATCGAAATACGACACACGATTCACGATACACGATCCACGATATATGGCTTTGCGCTTTACGCCTTAAGCTTACTAACCGGTCCGAGTGGAAGGACTGTGTATCCAAACACTTCATTCAACAGGTTGGCGATACCCGTATAAATGGCCAGGCCTCCGCAAAGGATTCCCTCATAACCGGCAAAATGGGTGATGGATTCATTTTTTGTTGCGTCGCCGATTGCGAGCAGAAAAAATAAAATCGTTAATGTTCCAAATACCAGTTGCAATGCCTTATTTATTTTCAGCGTGCCGATAAACAATAGTAATGTAAAAATGCCCCACATCACGAGATAGGCCACCAGCGCGGTTCCCGGAGTAGCGGCTATCCAGCCCCATTTTGCCATAAAGATCAGCGCGACCAGCGATATCCAGAAAAAACCATAGGAAATGAAGGCCGTCATACCGAATGTATTGTTCTTTTTAAATTCCAGTATGCCCGCTATTACCTGTGCCATACCTCCATAAAAAAGACCCATGGCCAGTATCATTGAATTCATTTCGTAAAAACCGGCATTATGAATATTTAATAATACCGTTGTCATACCAAATCCAAATAAACCAAGAGGTGCGGGATTGGCCAGACTGTCTTTTAATAATACCGGGGTGAGTTCGGTGGGCATAGCGGGGAGTTAAGAGTTAATAGTATAAGAGTATAAGAGTATAAGAGTGAATTTAATAATTTATTCTCACACTCTTATACTCTTATACTCTTATACTTCAGTTGTGTTATTCAGTTCTCAGTGATTTAATGGGGTTTACCAGTCCTGCCTTTAAGCCCTGGATACCCAATGTTAATATAGCCAGGATGGCACACAGAGAGCCGGCAGCAATAAATACTCCGATCTGAAGGGGAATTCTATAGGCGAAATCCGATAACCAGCGGTCCATAACAAACCACGAAACAGGCAGGGCAATGCAGGCAGCAATGGCCACCAATTTCAAATAACTTCCTGATAAAAGCTGTACGATGTTGAACAGGGACGCGCCAAGAACTTTACGTATGCCAATTTCTTTTCTAAGCTGTTGCACAGTAAAACTTACCAACCCAAACAGACCGACCAGGGAAAGTATTACGGCCAGCACAGTAAACAGTAAAGAAAGGTTTCCCTGCTTCTTTTCCGTTTCATATTGATTTGCGAAATTCTGGTCGAGGAAATGATACTCCGCGCTATTACCCGGATCAAAATCTTTATATGTCTGCTCCAGATAGGCCATGGCTTCATTCGTTTTCCCCTTAGCCAGGCGCACATACAGATTATCCTGCTCCTTTGCATTCGGTGGCAGTATCAGAACGAGGGGTTCCACTTTATGCTGGAATGAATAGGTATGAAAATCCTTAATGACTCCCACGACGGTTTTCGGTTGTCTGTTCCTGTCGTTCATCGAAATCATTTTCTTTCCCAGGGCATTTGTCCAGCCCAGTTCTTTTACCATTGTTTCATTGACTAAAACGGCATTCGTCAGATCTGTACTGATGTGGTCAGAAAAGTTTCTGCCTTCTTTTAATCCGATCTGCATCGTATTCAGATAGTCCGCATCCACCATCAATTCCTGAACAGATTTCGTTTGCGGGGAAATAGCCTGCTGGTTGTTTTCATAATAATAACCTCGTTTACCCAGATCATTATTACCAATCGGATTTCCTGCGACGGCCACATTTTCTATCAGCGGGTTTTGTAATAATTTGGATTTGATGACCGCGATCTGCGAACGAAGACTTTTGTTGTCAATATGAAAAGTGACCACCTGCTGCTTATTAAAACCGAGGTCAGCATGGTTCACAAATTCCAGTTGTTTGTAAATGATAAAAGAAGCGGAAATCATAAAAACGGTAATAACAAACTGCAATACCAATAATGATTTCCTGAAAAAAACAGTACCACCCATTTTTCCTGTATCGCCTTTCAACGCAGGAATGGCCTGGAAACGGGAGAGCAACAGCGAAGGATAGATTCCGCTGATCATACCAACCACAATAGAAAATAAAACAATAAAAGAAATGCTTGGCCAGATACCAAATCGCCAGAGTGTAAGATCTTTTCCTGTAATCATGTTAAAAACCGGCATGGAAAACCTGACCAGTACCAGAGCCGCCAGTCCCGCTACAAGTGTCACCAGCGCAGCTTCTGTAATGAATAGTGCTGTTAATTGCCATCTCCCGGATCCCAGGGTTTTACGAATCCCGATTTCCTTAACCCTGGCAGATGCTCTTGCGGTGGCGAGGTTCACGTAGTTGATGATAGCTATAAAAAGAATCAATAAGCCGATGGCGCCAAAAATATAGATCCTGCTCAGACTACTGTTCGGACTGATTTCATAATCCAGATTCGATTGCAAATGAATGGAGGCGAGCGGTTGTAATTCCAATTGATATTGGATTGCGCCTGTCTCCTTTCGAATCGTTCCATCCACAAAGGCCCGTAGTTGCCGGCGAAGTGATTGTAATGATTGAGGATCTTTCAACAATAAATACGTATATAATGAAGAGTTTTGCCAGCTCTCTGACAAGCCGGTAGGCATTGGCCGGACAGCTGAAAAACGCAGATGGCTGTTCCG
>DASSGT010000515.1:0-2122 GCA_035693345.1 Puia sp.
CACCTGATCGCATGCACGGACCGCCACCGCCGAACGGGCCACCACCGCAGGGACCGCCGCCGAACGGGCCGCCACAAGGTCCACCGCCACCGAGGAATTGAGAGAAAGCAATTAATAAATAAGGGTCGACCGCGGTGGGACTAACTTCTGAGTTTCACCCATAATTTTTTAAAAAAGCCCAAAAGCGCCTCCATAATCTGGAGGCACTTTTGCTTTGGTGCTATATCGCTGACCACGTTGGCAAATTTTATGACACTCACTTTGGTTCTCTTGGAAACTTTTGGCTTTAAATTTCGTATCCAATATCAGATGCTGCGGTAAATGCGGATTCGAGTGTAATCTGGCCGTGGAGTCAATACTTAATACAATGAACAAATGAGGAAAAACCCTTTAAAATTGTCTAACATTTTAAACCTCATTGCGGATGTCCAAACGGACAAAACGCAGGAAGCAATCGGCTAAACCCGATTGTATTATGGACAAGGGAGGAATAAGAATAGAAATAGGGGATAACGTTATTTTAGGCAAAAATGCCATCCAGATAATATACGTTAATAACCCGCCTCCGTTAGATAAGGGAACAGAAATCAAAAGTGAAAAAAGGATAAGCCTGAAAGCAATAGGCGAATTTTTTCTAGTGTTGGTTCCTTTTATTAAAGTGATTCTGGAGCTTTTCAGTAAGCACAAGTCACAGAACTAGTTAAGTAGTCTTACTTAAATAATTTCAAAGCGGGGTGACGACCTCGCTTTTTTTATGGAAAACACTTTAGAATTGTTGGGAATATTATTTCGTAATTTAGGGGATATGAAACCATCCAAGAGAGTGAAACGCATTCGTTTCACATTGGAGGTTGACCTGAAGAAGTGGAAAATAAAAATCCACTTTAGGCAGGCATAACCTGGGTTGCTAGGCAACTGGAATCAGAAGAGAGAGAGGAATTAAGATGTCTTTTGAAAAGGAAGGTCTCGTTTTACGAGGCCTTTCTGGTTTATGTCACTTTGCTGTTTCGATGATTTGGTTTTCTGCCCTCGTCTACTTATATTTTATAAACACTTTAACTCGTTATGATTAAGAAAAGAACTCTTTTTAAGCTAAGAATAAATATCTCAGACTTAGACCAGCATCTTGCTACAGCAGACCCTTGTACTGGATTATATGATGCCGAATTGATAACAGATGAGAAGAACCTAGTGATGAAAATTTTTTATCCTGGCAAAGAATACCTAGGTAGTAAAATCCAACGTTGGGCTCATAACAGAGAGGATAAATTGCTCAGTTATTTTGAAGTTACAGAAGTAATTGAGCCAAGTTATTTGACGGCAATAGATTTTATGGATTATAGCTATAAGGGAATGACAGTCGGCTCCTTTGTCGAATCAAATCACTTCACCATAAAACTTACTGGAGTAAGGAGGAAATTTAGCGGCATTACAGATGAAACAACTGAATTCTATCTCAACAAACAGGGTTTTTCCCTGGTTGAAATGAATTATAGATATCCACTCAGAATGCCATGGACAACGGAACCATTTAAATGGGAACCAACGAATGAAGTGACAGACTATGTGAAATTTGATAAAATCGAATTCAAACCTGAGCATAATTTTTTCAACTCAAACAATGAATCCGAATCAGAAATTTCCATTCAGAAGGAACCAAAAATTATAGTGAAACACGAAGACCTTTCCGAAGTGGATATTAAAAGACATGTTTCCCTTCTATGTTCTCTCTTTTCTTTCTATGCCCATGAAAATATTGACTATGTAACGTCCAAAATTCAAACCAAGGAAGATTATTTCTATGAGGCGAGAGACACGGAGGAGAATTCAAATGACGGTCACGGACTTTTTAGATGGGACTTTTCGCAAAACCCGCTTAATCTGATTGTCAATGTGAATGCGCCACATCTTCTTGCGAATCTTGAATTCGTACAGAATATTATTACTCGATACAATTATGCTTTGCAACTTGACGGTGAATCAAAATTCATGATACTCTACAATATACTTGAGCAAATTCGAAATCAATACATTTTAGATGGGAAGATTGACCTTGATAAAAATGGGCAGCCATCCAAACCCAAAAAAGTTATCCAGGAATATAAGTTTAACAAAAGCAAAA
>DASSGT010000516.1:0-7565 GCA_035693345.1 Puia sp.
CAACTATATGAAAAAACATTTATCTAAAATTTACTGGATGCTGCTACTGACCGCTGGTTTGGCAAAAACCACCCGCGCGCAGATAGATCCGCATTTCTCCCAATATTATATTCAGCCGATGACAATGAACCCGGCGTTTACAGGAGCGTTTGATGGCGACTATCGGGTGTCAGGAATTTGGAGAAGTCAATACGGGAATACCCTGAATACAAAGGGACTGTCGGCAGAAAAAACATCAAACAAAAACGCCAATTTCGGAGTGAATCTGGTCAACCAGAGTTCCTCAGACGGAGCTTACAACTATACAAACGGATATTTGACTTTTGCCTATACCGGTATACGCTTTGGTGAAAACTCTGACCATTATCTCGTGATGGCTATGCAAATCGGATTTATCAGCAGGAAATTCGATATAACAAAAATGCAGTTTGGAAGCCAATGGTCATCCGGGGTCGGTTTCGACGCTTCAAATCCTTCAAATGAAACTTTCTTAAAGCCACAAGTAACTTCTTTTGATGCCGGAGCAGGAATTGCCTATTATGATGCCACACCCAATAGAACAGCCAGTGTTTTCGGAGGTGTATCGGCTTTTCATATTACGCAACCGGATAATCCATATCTGACAAATGGTAATCAATCCAAACTGGACATCCGGTATAGTGTACAGGCCGGAGTAAGAATTACGGCCTCAGATCAGCTTTCGATAGTTCCCACAGCGATTTATATGAAACAGGGAGATGCACAGGAAAAAATGGCGGGTATGTATTTCCAGGTGTACGCCAGTGAGAATACAGACGTCATGTTCGGTGGTTATTACAGATTGAAAGATGCCATCGCACCCTTCGTCGGATTTTTCTATAAGGGACTTACCATGGGTTTAAGTTATGATGTAGATGCATCAGCAAAAAGTGCAGCAGGCAGCAAAGGAAACAGTCTGGAAATTTCCATTTCATATGTAGGGAAGAGAAAATCTAATATGGGTACACCCCGTTTTTGGTGCCCCAGGTTCTAAGATGTACAAAAAATTGAATGATATAAAAACGTTATGCTGAATCCTTTTAAATATAATAAAACCCTGATCACAATCAGTCTCGTAGTGTCGGGATTCGTCAGTTTGCAGGCTCAGAACGGCAGCGGTTATTTTAACCAGGCGGAAAACTTATTTAAAGCAAAAAATTATTACGAAGCATCAGTCGTTTTTGAAAAATACCTCGCGACCGAAAAACATTCAAGACCCCGCTCAACTCCCTTCGCCATTGAAAAAAAAGTAAAGGGTAAAACGAATCTGGACCCACATCAGGAAGCCGTTTATCAGTTGGCGACGAGTTATCGCATGGTGAACGATTATCAGAAAGCAGAAAAATATTACAAAGAGTCAATAAAATTTTCCGAAAAAGCATATCCCGATGCAAGGTATTGGTATGCCGTGACGCTGCGCGCCAATCAGCATTTCGCCGAAGCCCGTTCGCAGATCGACTCTTTCCTGATGATCCACACCCAGATGGATGAGCTGTTGATAGCGGCCGGCAGGGAACAGGAGGACCTCAAGTTCATTGAAATGCAATCTGAAAGAGTAAACGATTTGTTTACGCTGGAAGAAATGAAAGGAAGGGATACTGCATCCAGTTATGCGCTGGTTGAAAGGGCAGACGGATTTGTGTATACGAAAATCAAACAGGTCACAGAAAAAACCGGGAAAAAGGCGTACATGAATTCACTGGTTGAATCAATGAATACTGAAAACCCTTTACTGGATGCGGATACGCTGGGGATTCCAACAAGCCCCGACATTCATGATGGCATGGCTACTTTTAGTCATGATGGTAAAAAAATGTTCTTTACCCGATGGACGAAGAATAACAATCAAACGGTTTCCTATATATATATGAGTCGCTGGGAAGATAAGGGATGGACTACACCCGTTAAAGCGCCGGAACCATTAAACATTGAAGGATCCAACAGTGCGCAACCGAGTCTGACATCCGATGGTCGTTTTGTTTTGTTTTCATCTGACCGTGAGGGTGGATTCGGTGGTTATGATATTTGGGCCTGTTCGCTGGATAGTAATCTGGAACCAATCCAGGTTCGTAATCTTGGAAATGTTATTAACTCAGCGGGTGATGAAGAAGCACCATATGTGCATGATAAGACACGCACGCTGGTCTTTTCCAGCAATGGACGTGTGGGTATGGGAGGCTTTGATATTTATTATGCCAGAGGAAGCTTTGGCCTGAATGATTGGGAAAAACCTGAGAATGCGGGTGCACCGCTCAATTCCTCCAAAGATGATATTTATTTTGTAAGTACAGACGAAGATGATATCTGGAATACAGGCTGGATGAGTTCAGACAGGTCATCGGAATGCTGCCTCGCGTTGTATTCCGTGAAAGGTAATAATGCAAAGTTTGTGAACGGAACGATCGTGGATTGTAAGACCCGTAAGTCTCTTGCAAATACGGAGTTGTTGGTGACAGATTTACGTCATCCGGGCAGGGTTTTGGGAAAATATAAAACAGATGCAGAAGGTAAATATTCATTCTTATTACACAACTCTGCCCACTTCAAAATCAGTCTGGCCCATCCGGAGTATAATCCCACGAGCGAGGATTATAATATGAAGATCCACCCGGGAACTGATACCGTCATGAACGACACCGTTTGCATGGAAGCTATCGGATTTCCCAAAAAGGAAGTTGACCGCTTGCTGAAAACGCTGGAACAGTCATCGCATATTGGGAATTTCGCTTACAAGAAAGCGGTTCTGAATAAATACACCCGGGAAAGCCTGGACTCACTGGCTGACATTATGAAAAATTATACTGACCTGGTGATCCTGATCGAAGGATATACTGATGGAATCGGTGGTGTAAAATATAATCTGAAACTTGCCCAGAAACGTGTGGATGTATGTATACAGTATCTGATTAGCAAAGGCGTGCGGCAAAGTCAGCTCCAGGGTAAAGCGATGGGTAAATGTTGCCCGGTTGCTCCTGAAACAATTCATGGAAAAGATAATCCCGCAGGTCGTGAGAAAAATAGAAGGGTGGAATATAAAGTTCTAAACCACCCATGATGATGTGAACCACGGGCAAACTGGTGAATTGTACGGTATATATTGTCAGAAGTTTTCTCTGTCACGCTTAGCCGGCACTTTTCAGCGCCGGAAAGCGTTTGTGTATCTGCGTTAGAGGTTTGACTTTTTAAAATTCCGGTTCGGATGAGATTGCTTATTGCACAATGACTCGAACCTGGCGGGAATATTTTAGTCAGTCAGCCAACACTTTAAGCTTTGCGTCTTATGCTTACTGAACGTGATTTTCCGGATTCAGCACATTCACGTCGGCGTAATTTATACAGAGTGACACGGACAAGACAGTACTAATACAAAGCGAAGCAGAGAGAACATAATTTTCGTTCAGATATAGAACTTCACTGCTTACAGCAATAGCTACGATGAACAGCACGGTTATAAAGGTTAAGATCGCTTTCATAATGCACGGTTTAGTATGTAAAGAAATAAATTACGGATTGATCGGGGGCTGATCAGGGAATTGGTACACGTAATTCAGAGGAATGGAGCGATCACTGCATTTGCCAAAAAAAATAACGAGGTAATTGGAGGTGACTCAGTGGGAGATTGGATACGAATCAACAGAAACAAATCATAAACGATAAAACAAAGATTGAAAGCAGAATTGACAAATGCAAGCTCCTGTTGACATATTTTTTTATGTTCCCAAATTGGGAAAACAGACTTGGTGGTTATTCCTTAAAGCCTTGCCCGGCAGGGTTTTAGCAGAACAGCCTAACTATACCGACTAAGCGAAATTGGTATAAATTGCGTCGGGTTAACGCCATTCATCTCATATTGCATCGGCTCTTTTCCAAGGAAAAAGTGTTGAACTTTATGTCTTAAGCCTTAAACTGTATGATCGATATTCTTTGCTGCTTGATCGTTTGTCTCGCGATCATACAAGGATGGAGAAAGGGTTTGATACTTGCTCTTTTTTCCATGGTCTGCGGACTGATTGGTCTTGCAGCAGCTGTGAAATTGTCAGCAGTTTTGGCAACGCATATGAAATCGGACCTGCATATGTCGAGCCGGTGGTTGCCGGTAATAGCATTCATACTCGTTTTCGTACTGGTGCTGCTGATCATCCGCTGGGCCGGAAAGTTGCTGGAGAAACTGGTTAAAATGGTTTTGCTGGGCTGGCTGAACAAATTATGCGGTATATTGTTATTTTTGATTTTATATCTTTCGATATACAGCATCTTCCTGTTTTATGGGACCAAAACCCAGGTTATTTCAAAGCAGGCGGTGGACGCCTCGCATCTTTATTCCTTGATTGCACCCTTTGGTCCGGGAGTAATTCGTTTTATTACCGGGTTTATTCCTGTTGGACATGATATGTTCAATGCACTGGAAGGTTTTTTTGATAAAATCGCAAGGGGTATCCATTAGGTTAACTTGTATCGGCAGTAATATCAGTTACACTTTAGAATGCGGAAAAGCCGTTATATCAGTTGTCGTACATTTGTAATGAAAAGATTATTAAGGTTTTAAAAGCCATGATTTTTGCAGTAAAACGTTTATTTTAGCGATTATTTTGTTGGATATATTTTAAAGTTCGATGCAATACGAAATCAAACAGGTGGATAAATTCCGGTTCATTGAGGAAGGGGAGGGCGAACCCCTGGTATTGCTGCATGGCTTATTTGGGGCTCTTAGCAATTTCGTTGACCTGATAGAGTATTTTAAGAAACACTACAAAGTAGTAGTTCCCATGCTTCCTTTGTTTGAGCTTGATATCCTGCATACTTCTGTCGGAGGGCTGGAGAAATTCGTTTACCGGTTCATTGAAAATCGGAATTACCGGAATGTTCACTTACTGGGCAACTCACTCGGTGGGCATATCGCCCTGATACATGTACTTAAACATCCGGAGAGAATAAAATCCATTATTCTGACAGGCAGTTCCGGACTTTTTGAAAGTGCTATGGGTGACAGTTATCCGAAGAGGGGTGATTATGAATATATCAAAAAGAAAACCGAACTCACTTTTTATGACCCGGCTACAGCTACGAAGGAACTGGTGGATGAAGTATTTGAGATCGTGAATAGCCGTATTAAAGCAATCAAAATCATCGCATTGGCCAAGAGTGCCATCAGAAATAATTTGGGTGAGGAACTCAATCAAATTCAACAACCCACGTTATTGATTTGGGGAGCCAACGATGGTATAACACCTCCTTTTGTAGGGAGAGAATTTCAACGGCTGATTCCTCATTGTGAATTGCATTTTATTGACAAATGCGGACATGCACCCATGATGGAGGTTCCGGCCGAATTCAATGAGATATTACACCAGTTTCTGACCAAATTAAACGAACCTGCAGCAGTGGCATGAGACAGATCAGATCTTATCACTAAAACCCTTGCTGTGTTAAATCTAGACATTTTATCAGCCGATATTCCTTACCTGAATCCTGAAGACAGCGTTCTGCTGGCAAAGGACATCATGGTGGATCATCATGTGGCTCATCTGCCCGTTGTTTCAGAGAACAAACTTCTGGGAATTATTGATGAAGACAGTCTCCTGGACGCCCCTTCAGATGATACTCCCATGAATAGCCTGCAAACACTTTTTAGCCATGCTTCTGTTCAGGGCATCGGTCATGTACTGGATACATTGCATATCTGCAGCGAATTTCAACTGACACTGGTTCCGGTACTGACTGAAGAATCGGACTATCTGGGATCCATTACTGCGTTGGATTTAATCCGTCATACAGATAAAATCGTCGGGGCAGGCGATCCGGGGGCTATCATTGTACTCGAGATGGACCGTGTAAATTTTGCTTTTTCGGAAATCATCAAGCTGGTAGAAACAAACGATGCACAGGTTACACAATTAAATACATATACTGAACCGGGAACTTCCTCCTTTTTTATTACGCTTCGCATCAATAAAATGGAAGTATCTGATATCATTGCCACCTTCCAGCGGTACGAATACAAAATCAAATATTATTTTGGGGAAGAGCAATATGAAAATGAATTGCGCAGCAATTATAATCACCTGATGAATTATCTGAGCATTTAATTCGTCACCATGATATCCATGTAATGACCCCGGGACCAAGCCTATGATCCGAAAAACGGATAAATATCTTCTGCTCTTTATTTTGATGATCGTCTTAAGCCTAAAGCTTAAAGCTGAAAGCGTAAAGCATTTTCTTCCAACTGCCAACTGCCAACTGTCAACTGTCAACTGTGAACGGTCATCGATCAACGGGCAACAACTTCACGACACTCTCCCCATACTAAAACCCGACACTCTCTCATCCGGTATCATTATCATTCCGCCAACACAGGGCAGACTGTTTATAGTAGGAAATATCGACATTCAGGGAAACAAAGTAACCAAGTCCTTTACCATCACGCGTGAGCTGCCGTTTAAAACAGGAGATTCATTAACCCTTCAGCAACTCTCTATTTATTTTGTGCAGGCGCGTGAACATCTGATCAATACAAGACTATTCAATGATGTGACGATTTCCCTGAAAGAATTCCGCGGTTATATTGCGGATATCAATATCGAAGTGAAAGAAAGATGGTACATTTTTCCATTGCCCTATGTAAGACCGGTAGATCGAAATTTCACAGCCTGGGCACAACAGGGTTATAGTCTTAGCCGCTTCGACTATGGAATAAAATATTCGCAGTATAATTTTACCGGGCGGAATGACAATTTGCGCATCTGGCTGATCACTGGTTACTCAAGGGAAATAGAAATGGCTTATGACCGGCCAAACACAGGAAAGAATCTGATCCATGGATTTGGTGGCGGATTTCTTTTATCCGGACAGCAGGAGATTAATGTGATCACACAGAAAAACCAACAGGTTTTTGTCAGCCGCGATACGATCCAGAATGCCGGAAAATATTTGCAGACACAGGCTACCTTTTCACTGAGATATTATTATCGTCCGGCAATCCGCACAAAGCATTTTTTCCGTCTGAGTTTTAATCAGCTGAAAATAGACAGCACAGTTCTCCAGCTGAATCCGAATTATTTTTTAAATAATAAACTATCACTGGTATATCCCGAATTCTTCTATAGTCTTAATTATAATAATATTGACTATGTCCCTTATCCGACACAGGGCTTCCTTTTTGAATCCAGTATTTTGCAAAGGGGTATTTCTGCTGATATGCATATGACCCAGCTGATTGCCAGGTCAACTGAAGCATTTTCTTTCGCGCCAAAAATGTATTTCGTTACTCAAAATTTCGGTGTGCTCCGTATCCCGTTTAAACAATCATTTTATAATCAGTCTCTACTGGGTTACGGCGATTATTATATGCGCGGACTGGAAAAATATGTTGTGGACGGCATTGGCCTGCTCCTGGACAGGAACACCATCATGCGCGAGCTTGTCCGTTTCGATATCCCTTTCCTCCGCCAAACTTCACATGACCATATTCCTTTCCGGATATATGCAAAAACATATGTTGATCTGGGTTATGTTTTTAACAGATATAACAACCTGAACAGCCTCCA
>DASSGT010000517.1:0-2189 GCA_035693345.1 Puia sp.
GACATAACGGAAATTTCGGATGCCCGGGAAGGAGATGAAGTAATTGTTTTCGGGGAAGGATTAGCAGTTGATGAACTGGCAAAATGGGCAGCCACCAATGCCTATGATATTCTCGCCGGCATATCCCAACGGGTAAAACGTGTTTATTTTGAATAAACCTTTCACAAATTGGAAGGAATTCATCTTTACTGAACTTATTATCTTTGCCCCTCATTATGAAAGAAAGAAAGATTTTATTTATTGTGTTATTGATTATTGTGGCAGACCAGGTACTCAAGATCTGGATAAAAACACATATGCCACTAAGCCATACATGGGATGCATTCTATCGTTTACCTGTTACGCCTTATGATAATGGTATCCGTGTTTTGGGTAAAAAATTCCAACTTTTTTTTGTGGAGAATGAAGGCATGGCCTGGGGCTGGAAGTTCGGCGGGAATTTTGGCAAAATGTTTCTCACTCTTTTTCGGCTGGCAGCAGTGGTTTTTGGTATATATTATATCCGCACACTGATCAAAAAAAAATATCACAATGGCTATATAATCTGTGCCGGGTTGATTTTCGCGGGAGCGTTAGGCAATCTGATTGACAGCATGTTTTACGGACTGATTTTCGAAGAGAGTACTTACGACCATGTGGCAAAAATTTTTCCAGCCCATGGCTATGCCGGATTCCTGCACGGGCGTGTTGTAGATATGCTTTATTTCCCGCTAATTAAAGCTCATTATCCGGCTTGGTTTCCCTTCGTCGGCGGTGAAGAGTTTGAATTTTTTAGCCCGGTTTTTAATATTGCTGATGCTTCTATTTCCATTGGGGTCATCGCACTATTTCTCTTTCAAAAGCGTTTTGTCAAAAAACTCCCACAGTTGGAAAATCCGGAACTGTCTGATAAAAATCCGGAACAGTTAAGCGTTCAGCGTTAAGCATTTACATCAAAATTTGGTATCGTTCTTTTACTAATGCTTTTAGGGGCTTTTTCTATTTCACCAGGCCCTGATTCTTGTTAAATTTATACTGATCCGGCTCAGCCTGGTTCCTCAAATCCGATACCGATGAAAAAGTTCCTTCCGGTGCTTTCATGTGTTCTATTGTCGTTCATCGGGTATGGCCAGATTGTGTCTTTTAATGGCCAGTATTTTAAAATTGATACGCTTTATCCGTTATACGATATTCCTTCGCATAATAAAGGGTTAAGTTATCCCTGGGAAATTACGTATGGGCCCGATGATTCCCTTTGGATAACGGAAGCGCATCGTTACCGCATTTGGAAAATTCATCCCGGAAATAAAGGCAGCCGTGTATTGCTTGACCTCAGCTCCCTGGCCAGCTTTGACTATTATGATATGCCCAATGGCTATCCGGCACCACAGGGTGGCTTAATGGGTCTGGCATTGCATCCCCAGCTGCTCAGCGGCAAACCTTATGTATTTGTTGCTCTTGTTTATGATGTGTATCCGAACAGCGGCTCCCCCAATAACATGAATTGTGCAGGTGCCGGATCCATAACCAACCAGCCTTGTTACTATAAGACGAAAATTCTTCGTTATATCTATAATACTGCTACACATAAATTAGGATCACCAACTGTCGTTATGGATGGGCTGATGGGTAGCAATGACCATAATTCCGGACGGTTGAAAGTGAGTCCGGTTCCTGAAAGCGATGGCGAATACCACCTCTACTATACAATCGGGGATCAGGGTGCCGGTCAGTTTAACAATGGATTCCGGACCAACAATGCCCAGAATAAAGATATTTATGAAGGCAAGGTACTTCGATTGAATACCGAGGATGATGGTGATCCGGATGACGGTGCTTATAGTCCATGGATTCCCAATGACAATCCTTTCACGAATTCTGTATCCGGAAAAGTAAATGCTGTGTATTCTTTTGGTCACCGCAATGCACAGGGCCTGGTATGGGCACATATCGGTTCCCAGTACATTTTATACAATTCAGAACACGGAGACAAATCAGATGATGAAGTCAATATCATTTTACCCGGAGAGAATTATGGATGGCCTAAAGTAGCAGGCATGTGCGATGACAACTATACCACGTCGGATGCTAATCCCAACAACGATAAACTGGCCAATCAGACAGTTGTAAATGAAAAATCCTTTTGCATATCAAATAACGTAATTGAACCGATGTTTGATTTCTTCAACGTCAGTGGTAATAGTATTCCT
>DASSGT010000518.1:0-3270 GCA_035693345.1 Puia sp.
CGGTCAGATTGTCAAAGCTGTTATTAAATCCACCCTGGGAGGCAATCTTCGGTTAAGAGTACCCAATGAATTGAAAACAGGAACAGCCGGTATGCATCGCGCAGAGGGTGACAATTCAAATTCTTTTTTTCAGACTGAATTGATTCCTGCTGCGGTTATTTCAGAAGGAGCCACGATCACATTACCCGATCTGAAGCAAACATTTGTATATGATCTGCCAACCGAACCCGGGAGAGAATATATTTTTATTTCAAAATGAATTTTAATCGGAAAACATGAAATCACTGATCGCATTCTGTATTTGCATCATCACCGGCGTATTATCAGCGGGAAGTCAGAATATTGTCCAGCATGCTCCGCCTGGTTTTGATACGGTGCGGATGGATATACCGCACGGACAAATCGACACCATCCACTATTTCTCAAAAACAGTTGGAAATGAGCGGAGGTCATTGATTTATTTGCCTCCCGGTTATTCGAAAAAGAAGAAATATTCCGTGCTTTATCTGTTGCATGGTATCGGTGGCGATGAAAAAGAATGGCTGAACGGTGGTTCACCGCAGGTTATCCTGGACAACCTGTATGCAAAGGGTAAGATCGAACCCATGATCGTGGTGCTGCCCAACGGGAGGGCCATGAAAGATGATCGTGCAGTGGGTAATATATTTGACAGCGCCAAAGTACAGGCTTTCACCAATTTTGAAAAAGATCTTTTGAACGATCTCGTTCCATATATTCAGAAAAACTACTCCGTCTATACTGACCGCGATCATCGTGCGATTGCAGGTCTTTCCATGGGCGGCGGTCAGTCATTGAATATCGGTTTAGCTAATCTGAACGAGTTTGCCTGGATCGGCGCATTTTCTCCCGCTCCCAATACAAAAGTTCCCGAACAACTGGTACCCGCCCCTGATGCAGCCCGGCAAAAAATATCACTGTTGTTTATTTCCTGCGGTGCAAGTGACCCTCTGCTGAGTTTCAGCCAGCGAACCCATGATTATCTGCAAAAAAATCATGTTCCGCATATCTACTTTGTTGAACCGGGGGTGCACGATTTCAAAGTATGGAAGAATGGCTTGTATATGTTTACCCAACTCATTTTTAAACCCGTTGATACGTCCACCTTTTCATTGTATCCCATCGCCGGCACGCCGGCCGCAACCAATGTCCGCAATGCAAAATATCCGCAGATCCTTCCGGGCAGTCGCGTAGTGTTTGGTTTGAAGGCACCCGACGCAAAAAAAGTGCAGGTGGACCTGGTCAGGAAATATGATATGGTAAAAGATACCAGCGGGTTTTGGACCGTAACCACAGATTCAGTCAGCGAAGGATTTCATTATTATTCCCTGCTGATCGACGGTGTGCCGATTGCGGATCCGGCCAGCGAAACTTTTTATGGAATGGGCAGGATGGCCAGCGGTATCGAGATTCCTTTTGCCGGTGGCGCCTATTATGCTTTGCGCAATGTTCCCCATGGCGATATACGTATAAAAAAATATTTTTCCAGGGCTTCCAATTCCTGGAGACAGTTCTATCTCTACACACCACCAGGATATGATTCAAATACGAATGCTCATTATCCTGTGCTCTATATTTTACACGGTGGGGGTGAAGATCAAACCGGTTGGGCCACACAGGGGAAAACAGATCTGATACTGGATAACCTGATCGCTTCCGGCCATGCGGTTCCCATGATGATCGTGATGCCGGATGCCAATATGGGTGTTTCTCCTTTCGATGAATCGGCACTGCAATTATTCGAATCGGAGTTGAAACAGAATATTATTCCCTTTGTCGAAAAAAATTACCGTGCAAAGCCGGGCGCCGGAAATCGTGCACTGGCGGGCCTTTCCATGGGGGGAATACATACGCTGTACACCGGTATAAAAAATACAGACCAGTTTTCTTATCTCGGTGTATTCAGTTCGGGCTGGATCGTACCCATGCAAAATAAAATCGCGGATGCCCAATATGATTTTATGAAGCTGAATGCTTCATCTATTAATTCACATTTGAAATTGCTTTGGATAGCGATGGGAGGGAAGGAAGATATCGCCTATAAAAACTGCCAGATCATGCTGGGAAAATTTGATAGTATTCAGATAAAATATACCTATTACGAATACCCGGGCGGTCATACATGGCCGGTATGGCGTAACAACCTGTACAATTTTGCACCATTATTATTCAGGGATTAGTCTGCAGCCGGTCAACCCGTAAACAGTAAATAAAATATTTTAAAACACCATCATGATTAAAATTAAAATCGTTCTGATCGCAGGTTTTTTTCTGTTGTCATCATTACACGCTCAGAATATCATAACACTGAATCCGGGAGCAGCCAAAGACAGGATCAATAAAAATATCTATGGACATTTTGCGGAAGATCTGGGTCGCTGTATCTATGGAGGATTCTATGTGGGCGAAGGAAATAAAATAGCAGCTAATCATGATGGCGTGCGCCTGGATATCATAGAGGCACTGAAGAAATTAAAAATCCCTGTACTGAGATGGCCCGGCGGCTGTTATGCAGATCACTATCATTGGAGGAATGGTATCGGGCCAAAGGATCAAAGACCGGCCACCGAAAATGTTTCCTGGGGTAATGTTCGTGAGAACAACGGATTTGGAACCAACGAATTTTTGAATTTATGCGAAACACTGCATGCGGATCCTTATGTGGCACTCAATGTGGGTGGAGGTTCTGTTCAGGAAGCGGAAGAATGGGTGCAATACGCCAATCATGCAAATGGCAAAAGCAAAATCACCGATTTACGCCAGCAAAACGGAAGGGCCACACCCTGGAATGTAAAATACTGGGGAATCGGTAACGAATCCTGGGACTGCGGTGGTCACATGTCAGCAGAATACTATGCTAATTTATATAAACAATACGCAACCCTTATCACCAGTTACGGCAATAGCGAAGGGCTGTACCGGATAGCGGTGGGACCGGGTACAGAAGATTTTAAATGGACCGAGGTTCTGATGCGTGAGATACCTCCGAAGTTGATCGAAGGCATTTCGATTCATCATTACTCCGTGATTGACTGGAGTAAAAAAGGATCCAGCACCGGTTTTACAGAGTCTGAATATTTTGCAACGATGGTAGAGGCTTACGGTATGGAGAAGATGGTGGCCGGAAATATTGAAGTGATGGATAAATATGATCCGCAAAAAAAAGTAGGACTGGTCGTGGATGAATGGGGCGGGTGGTATGATACCGATCCGGGCGCTGACAGCTGGTCCCTGTATCAGCAAAATACAATG
>DASSGT010000519.1:0-2326 GCA_035693345.1 Puia sp.
ATCGGTATAACCATCACAGCTGATATATGTCTTTTTATTATTGGTCAATACGGCTCCTCCCTCTGCGCAGGTAACCGTTTTTACAAAATCGAAAGAACGCGTTCCTGCATCTCCGATAGTACCCAGGAATTTTCCTTTATAGGATGCACCGATACTCTGGCAGGCATCTTCCAGCAACAGTAACTGATGATCACGGCAAATTTCCTGGATGGCGTCCATGTCGGCCATACTGCCGCACATATGAACGGGCATGATACACCTGGTTGCAGGTGTAAGTGCTTTTCGCACTGCTACAGGATCGAGGGTGAGTGAATCGTTCACGTCAACCAAAACAGGTATGGCTCCCACACTCAGCACTGCTTCAAAACTGGCTACGAACGTAAAGGAGGGCATGATGACCTCATCTCCCGAACCAATGCCCAGAGCAGCCAGGGCGGTTGTCAGTGCCGATGTTCCGCTGGAAGTAAGTTGCGCAAATCCGCATTTTAACCGGTTGCATATGGCCTGTTCCAGCTCACGTGATTTCCATATATCTTTACGGGCAGCATCAAAACCATAACGCATGAGTATCCCGGTAGACAAAACTTCGTTTACTTCTTTACGTTCTTCTTCACCAAATAATTCAAATCCTGGCATGATTCAAAATGATTATAGATCCCTGATAAATATGCGCACAAAGGTAAAATCTTTTATACTGACAGCCCTATTATTCGGGCTGATTTCAACGGCCTGGTCACAGGTGGACTCGGCAAATGCGGAACCTCCTAAAAAATCGATGCCGTTTGCGAAAATTGGTGGCAAATGGAGTTTAATACCCGCATCCGAAACGGACACGGCTGGAGGGCATTTCCCCGAAATGCAATTTGATGTAAAAGACGCCAAATTCTCTGGAAATACAGGATGCAACAGGATGTCTGGAACCTATTTTATATCTGATAGTGTGACCATACATTTCAGCGAAAAAATGATTACAACCCGTATGTTCTGTGCGGGATATAACGAATCTGCATTTCTGCAAAACCTGTTGAGGGTTGACGGGTTTAAGTTCAGAAAGGGTATGCTTATTTTCACTGTGGGGAATATCGAAGTTTCCCGATGGATCCGAAAAGCCTCACCTCCCAAGAAAACAACGCCAAAAGCGTAGGTCTTTTTCGCATCAGCTGTATAATTTAAACACTGGTTCTGCCGCCGGCAGTTCGTAAATTGCAAGCATGCAGGATTACCTTATTGGATTGAATGAGCCGCAGAGAGAAGCCGTACTTCATATCAACGGACCGCTGATGATCATTGCCGGTGCAGGCAGTGGCAAAACCAAAGTACTTACGACCCGTATCGCCCATCTGCTGGCAACCGGAGTAGACGCTTTTAATATTCTTGCCCTCACTTTTACGAATAAGGCGGCAAAGGAAATGAAGGAGAGAATTGAACGGATTTTAGGTACCAATGAGGCAAGAAACCTCTATATCGGAACTTTTCACAGCGTTTTTGCCCGGATTTTACGTGCAGAAGCCCCCAAACTGGGATATCCGCATCATTTTACGATTTACGATACGGATGATGCCAAAAGTGTAGTCAAGACCGTTGTAAATGAACTCAACCTGGATGACAAGCACTATAAGCCCAATATTGTTTACAACCGGATTTCACAGGCTAAAAACGGACTGATCACACCCGCAGAGTATGCCACCGATTATTATATTCAACAGGAGGATATACGAAGTAACCGGCCGGCGATTTCCCAGATTTACGAGGCTTATGCGAAAAGGTGTTTCAAGAATGGGTCCATGGATTTTGATGATCTTTTACTCAAGTTTTATGAACTTCTCAAGAATTTCCCGGAAAGCCTGCACAAGTACCAGCACAAGTTTAAATACATATTGATCGACGAGTTCCAGGACACCAATCCGGCTCAGTACGAGATTATCAAACTATTGGGAGCAGTTTATGAGAACGTATGCGTAGTGGGAGATGATGCCCAGAGTATTTACAGCTTCCGGGGAGCCACCATCGAAAATATTCTTCAGTTTCAAAAAGATTACGAAGATGTGAAAGTGGTAAAACTGGAACAGAATTACCGGAGTACTCAAAGTATCATCACCGCAGCCAACGAAGTGATTAAGCGAAATAAAGGTCAGATACCGAAAAACCTCTGGACGGAAAATATCGAAGGAGAAAAGATACGCCTCGTGCGTACGATGACTGACAATGACGAAGGGAAATTTGTTGCGGATACTATCCAGGAACAAAAACTCAGGAATCATTTTAATAACCGCGATTTTGCGATTTTATACCGCACCAATTCACAGAGCCGTGCCTTTGAAGAAAG
>DASSGT010000520.1:0-6520 GCA_035693345.1 Puia sp.
ACACCCGGCTCCAAACGTTCAACCTGTGCTTTTGTGAGTGGTTCAGCATCCAACCCTAGTGTTCTGGCTAACTCAGCGGTATGTATTTCCTCATCGGCAGCTTTTTGCGTTTTAAAATACATGAGGATTCCTTTTTCTTCCAGTGAAAAATCAAAATCAGGGGAAATTGATAATTCTTTGTAGAGCGCGTGGCTCAACAGACTCAGGTCTCGCAAATAGGGTGCGCCATGCTCTACGTTTTTTTGGTTTGCACTGCGTATGAATTGATAGCCCCATTGGATGAATGTGCGGCTGAGGGATGGCTTTACGTAAAAGGGGCTCTTGCTGTCAAACATCCATCGGATACCCCGGGTCACGATACCCGGCGAGGCAAGCGGTGTAAAATGACTGGGTACGATCATACCTGCATTTCCAAAAGAACAATTGTCCGTTCCATCATTCTTTTCTAAAACGGTCACCTGCCAGCCGCTTTTTTGCAGATAGTAAGCCGTACAGAGACCTATGATTCCGGCACCGACAATAACCGCTTTCATGTAGATATTTTATAGTACCTGGAAACCGTAAGCATATGGGTCATCCTCATCATCAATACTGATCGTATTATATCCATAAATTCTCGCCCAGCCTTCAATGCCGGGCCTGATAGCGGGCTTTCCTGCAACAGTTGTTTCTTCCTCGATCGTACCAATGAACTTCGATCCGATGATACTTTCGTGAATAAAGAGATCACCCTTCTTTAATTTTCCTTTGGCATGCCACTGGGCCATTCTCGCCGAAGTGCCGGTTCCGCAGGGGCTCCGGTCGATCGCTTTGTCCCCGTAAAAAACGGCATTACGTGCTGTTGATTTTTTATCCAATACGGATCCCGTCCATAGTATATGTGAACATCCATGGATTGTCGGATCTTCCGGATGAATAAAAGAATATTTTCTGTTGATATCGTCGCGTAACCCACGTGCCCATTCGATTAATTTACCGGCGGTGAAATGTTCCAGTCCCGGAAAATTTTCCTGGACGTCGACGATAGCATAAAAATTTCCTCCGTAAGAAACATCGACATTCAGTTCTCCCAAAACGGAGCAATCAGCTTTTAAACCGGTGGCGGCAAGCCAGGAGGGCACATTGACCAGTTTGACTGATTTTACTTTACTGCCGGATTGCGTATAGCCGACCGTTATCAGTCCTGCCGGCGTTTCCATACGGACGACACCTTTTGTTTTTGGCACAATCAGACCTTCTTCAATGCCGATTGTAATCGTTCCGATGGTACCGTGACCGCACATGGGCAGGCATCCGCTGGTTTCAATAAACAATACGGCCACATCATTAGAGGAATCATGCGGAGGATATAATATGCTTCCGCTCATCATATCATGACCACGTGGTTCAAACATGAGACCCTTTCGTATCCAGTCATATTCTCTTAAGAAATGCTGGCGTTTTTCGCTCATGTCATTTCCTTCCAGTTCAGGGCCACCTCCGGCAACCAGCCGAACAGGGTTTCCGCAGGTATGCGCGTCGATACAAAAAAATTTTTTGGATGACATATTGGATTTTAAACCTTTTCCACTTGTTTTACTTTATCATCTTTTGCATATTCCCGAAGGGAAGGTCTGGTATCCATAGCGTTTTTAATGATCGTCACGATCTCTCTTCGTTCTTCTCCATCCAGCATCAGTCGCGGCGCCCTGACATATTCCGTTCCGATGCCCGTGAGTGTCGCGGCAAGTTTTATGTATTGAACCAGTTTGGGATGAATGTCCAGTTCAAGCACCGGCAAAAACCATCGGTAAATTTCAAGTGCTTCCGAATACCTGCCTGCTTTCATCAGGCGATAAATGGCGACTGTCTCTGCAGGAAAGGCATCTCCCAGTCCGCAGACCCAACCATCAGCACCCAGGGCCAGCTCTTCCAGCGCCAGTGTATCCACACCACAGAGAATCCGGAACCGGTCCCCAAACTTATTTCTCATCCTTGTCACATTCGAAACATCGCGGGTCGATTCTTTTACCGCCTGGATATTGGGAATTTCTGCCAGTTCACCAAACATGTCCAGTGTTACTTCAATCTTATAATCATACGGATTATTATAAATCATAACCGGTAATGAAACACTGTTGGCGATCCTCCGGAAATACTCAACCGTTTCCCGGTCATCTGCTTTATAACGCATTGGGGGCAGGATCATGAGTCCGTCGGCTCCATTTTTCTCTGCGTCCCGGGCAAATTGAATCGCTTTGATGGTAGATTGTTCCGCAATGTTCATAATCACCGGAACGGGCCGGCTGATTGCCTGGCTGGTAAACCGAAGCAGCGACATTTTTTCATCCCGGGCCAGTGTGCTGGCCTCGCCTAGTGATCCGCCGAGGATGATCCCATCGATTCCCACTTTCATCTGTGCGTCCAGGTTTTTTTTGAACGTCTCAAAATCGATGGAATCGTCAGATTGAAACGGCGTTAAAAAAGCAGGATATATTCCCTTCCATAAAACGGGTGTCATAGAATTTATTTTAAATGTTCCAGGGTAAAAATCTGACATCTGTACGGTGAGTTACTTTTGATTTATAGGTGTCTCAATGAGAAGGAATTCCGATTTTTCCGGGCACTGGACAGTTATCTGATCCCTGTCCCAGATCCCCAATCCGTCCCTGACATTCAAAGCTTCACCATTTACGTCGATCAGTCCTTCAAGAAGGAATATGAAAATGCATTTATTGACCGGGTTGAACGTGTACTGAATTTTTTGATCCTTATCAAAATATCCTAAGGATAGTTTAGCATTCTGATTGATCCAGCAATGTTCGGTTCCTTCCTCGCCGGATATTATGGTGGTGAGTTTATTTTTTCTGCCTTCCTTTGGAAAATGCCTCTGCTGATATCTGGGAATGATGTTTTGAATTTTTGGAAGGATCCATAGCTGAAGAAAATTGACTTCATCTTCACCAATATTATACTCTTCATGTTTTAATCCGCTACCGGCGCTCATAATCTGCACCCCGCCCGGTTCAATGGTTGTCCGATATCCCATGGAATCAATATGATTCATTTTCCCCTGTAATAATATGGAAATGATTTCCATATTGATATGCGGATGTATCCCAAACCCCTTTCCCTTCTCCATGAAATCATCATTAAAAGCAACGAGGGTGCCGAAGGCACTTTTCAGCGGATGATAATAATCACTGAAACTGAAAAAAAAATTGCTTTTCAGCCATCCGATATTTTTCTTACCCCGGTCAGCCGCCGGAAAGTATTGAGTCTGCATCCGAATCTATTTAAATATTAAACTATTTGCTTTGTTGATTTCATCCTGGTTGATGGTATGACCCATATTAGGATAAATATTTTCTGTTGTATCCGCGCCCATTTTTTTAAAAATGCCAACCGATGCATGAACCCTTTCCACCGGTACATGCATGTCAGGATTGCTGCTGCCGAAAAACACCGGGGTCATTTCAAATTTGCCCTTATATAAAGATTCATTTATCTGATCACCAATGAGCCCGCCGGTAAAAGCGACTATACCACCATATCGCCTGGCATTTCTTGCAACGAACTCCAGTGTGAGACAGGCACCCTGCGAAAATCCTAAAAAGTAAATATTTTTTTCAGAGATGCCTCTTGTTGTTATATGATGAACCGTTTTGCGAACCAGATCAAGTGCGGAAGATAACCACGGTTCATTTTCTTTCTGTGGCGCCAAAAAAGATTTGGGATACCAGCTGTTTCCGGTTGCTTCCGGTGCCGCGAGCAAATAATTCTGTACGTTCAGATTCCCGGAAAGAGAAAGGATATCTTCTGCGGATGCGCCCCGACCATGTATCATGATGAGTGCACTGGTTGCATTTAGAGTATTGCCCGCATAAAAAATCTGTTCCTGGTGCACTTTAAAAATGTTTAATGAAGAACCGGTAATGTTTCTTCAATTTTTTTGCGGATAGGCTCGTATTGTTTCGGAAGTTTGAGATGAGTACCCAGTTCATTCAAAGGCTCATCCACCGTAAAACCGGGATTATCTGTGGCGATTTCGAAAAGCACACCACCCGGCTCGCGGAAATAAAGGGAGAAAAAATATTCGCGATCTATCTGGCTCGTGATATGTAAACCCTTCTTGGCAATTTTATCATGATAGGCCATCTGAATTTCTTTGTTGGCCACCCGGAAAGCGATGTGATGATTGGTGCCGGCTGAATTTCGGCCAAATGCGGTTTCCGGTTCTTCCAATATATCTATGATGGCAGCCGTTGAAATCTCAGGACAGATAAAACGATACCGGTTATCTTCCTGTGATAACAGGCGGTAACCCAGAATGTCTGTGAGCACTTCGGCTGTTTTATCTATTTTCCGAATAGTGAGGGTTACACTGTGAAAGCCTTTTGTCGCTTCGGTGGATTTTATATCCGGTGTTTCCCATCCTTTTCTCTGATCAGGTACGGACGAACTCAGCAGGGAAAGCTGAAGTCCATCCGGATCTGTAAATGGAAGGACGGTGTCTCCAAATCTTACGGTCTTTTCTCCGGTGGCTATATCTAATTTTTTAAACCGGTTGATCCAGAAATCCATTGACTGCGGATCAATATGATAAGTGATTTCCGTCGCCATACCTGAACCGTTCTTCCCCCGCCCGGCGCCTTCCCATGGGAAAAAAGTTAATATCGTTCCGGGTTCACCCACTTCATTTCCATAATAGAAATGGTAGGTATAGGGATCATCAAAATTCACCGTTTTCTTAACCATTCGCAATCCGAGAACCCCGGTATAAAAATCATGATTTCTTTGCGCATTGTCGGCAATGGCCGTAATATGGTGGAGACCCTGAATTCCGCTTTCCATATTCGTATTTTTTTGAAAACTCGATTAGTGGCAACCGATAAATGGCAACACTCGTGGAGATACGCCTGTTTGCCTGAATAAATTTAATCATAAAAGCACGGACAGTATGGAAAAAAGAAGCGGCGAGCACTGTAACTGCCTGTTTCAAGGGATGTTGTCAGGTGGATCGCCGTTCAGGAAAGGATACTGTTTTGAGAAAATTTATTTCGATGGCCGGTTCACTTCTACCAACAATACTTTTGCGGTGGTATTGCCAATATTTTTCACACTATGCGTGTCTGCGGGTACAACCATTGCCATGCCCGTTTTTAATTCTCTTTTATCTTTTTTACCTTCTTTACTTGTAAATTCCGTAGTACCTCCTGAAATGACGTACAGGACAAGATCCGGATGGGAATGCATAGCGGATGACTGTCCGGGCTTATAGAAAGCATGTAATATTCGTATACCCATGGTGTCTTTTATTACTTTGTACAGATTACCTGCTACTTTGGAAGCATCCATTTTGGAATCGAAATTGGTAGTTCCGGTAGGCCGGTTCACTTCCACCAGTAACACTTTGACTTCTGTCTTGCCTGTGTTTTTTACACTGTGAATTTCGGCGGGCCTTATATTTTCATCTGTTGATTTCATTTCAGCTTCCATTTTACTGCCGTCTTTTCCTATAAATTCCACCTTGCCTCCCTGAATTGTGTATAGTGCGTAATCAGGATGCGAATGCAATGCAGAAGAATCGCCAGGTTTGTAATCTGCTTCCAGAATTCTGATCCCCAGGGTATCCTGTAAAGTTTTGTAAAGATTCGGCGCTGCTTTCACGGCGTCAGGTGTTGTTTCCGGAGCGGCCGTTTTGGTTGTGTCGGTCGCCGCAGTCGCTGCGCTGTCCGTGGTTTTGGATTCATCTGCTTTTTTCTCGCCTTGTCCGCATGAAATGATAAATAAAGAAAAGAAAATGGCTGGCATGAACAGGCCTGTTTGTCTGTGTCTCATAATTTTTTTTTAAATAAGTGAAGAAAACCGGGAAGGATGGGGCGTTTGCGCAGGGGGAATCGTTTCTAAATCTATGATAAAACAGGCGAAATCGGGAACCTTTTTTTTAATCAGCCAGTCACTCAATCCGAAAAATTAATGTCTTAATTATTAATTTAATGTTAACTTTTCATTAATTAATAATCACCTCCCATGAAGCCTGCCATATATCGCCGCCGCCTGGCGGTCCCCGGCCTTATTTTATTGCTGTCCTCATTCAGCCTGAATGTCTTCAGTCAGCCTTTGGATCATAATGACTTCGTGTTATTGCGTATGAACGAAGTAAATGCCCGCGCCGCCAGGCATTTTATGGAAAATTTCACCCCTTCATCGACTGTAAAATGGTTCCGGGATGACCTGCATTATGTCGCAACGTTTACAGAAGGCGATTCGACAGACAGGGTATATTATAAGAGTAACGGCAATTTTGATTATTGTTTAAAATATTATCGGGCCGATGCCCTGGAACCTTATCTGAAATCAATCGTTTTCAAAAAATTCCCCGGCTGCGAAATCCTGACGGTGACAGAGATTACCGATCTGGAGACAAAGGAGCTATCCATAAAAATAAAAGACGGATCTTATATCAGAACCCTGAGTTGTTCGGACGAGGGTATCGAGATAACGGAGGATTTCAGGGACAGCAATTCCTGATCTGTCA
>DASSGT010000521.1:0-2302 GCA_035693345.1 Puia sp.
GTTTGCTTTTCTTCCGGAAAATAACAACCGGGATCGACTACAGCACAGGCATCTTTTCCGTTGTAAACCACGTATGTATTCTCTTGGATAGGGTTGAATATGAATCGTTTTACAGTGAGCATTCCGCCTTTTCTTTTTTAAATCTATTTCCCCGGTTTTAGGGATTGTCTTAACTTGAACCGGTTATTTCTTTAATTCCAAATAAGGTATGCAAGATCCGCATAAGTTGAAGTTGAAAGAATTTTTTTTAATAACGTCCGCCCTGTTTTTTTTTCTTTTTCAGGTTTCAGCCCAGATTGGTACCACTGAATTTGGCAAGAACCGGCTCCAGTTCAAAAATATGAAGTGGAAGTTTTATCAAACCCCGAATTTCAATACATATTTTAATCAAAATGGACAACCTCTGGCCAAATATGTTTGCCAGATAGCCGAGAAAGAATTGACCGGCATCGAACAACAGGTCGAATACGGTATGCAGCGCAGAACCAATATTGTGCTTTATAACAGCTTTAATGAAATGGAACAGTCCAATATCGGGCTGGATATCGACTGGCAGTCCACGGGAGGCACGACCAAACTTGTGAATAACAAAATGATCGTTTATTATACCGACGATCATAATAAATTACGGATCCAGATCCGCCAGGGAATCGCCCGGGTACTTGTTGAAAATATATTATTCGGGGATGACCTCGGTGAATTTGCTGCAAATCAGACTCTGTTGGACTTGCCCGCGTGGATGACTGATGGATACATTAATTATGTGGCGGAGCCATGGAACACGGAACTGGATGACCAGTTGAAGTCCGCCATGCTTTCGGGACGTTATACAAATTTTTACAACCTGGCATTTGAAAAACCCGATCTGGCAGGCCGGGCATTCTGGTACTATTTTGCTAACCGGTATAAAAAGGAAAATGTAACTTATTTCTTATATCTCGCACGTGTGTACCGAAACACAAATACCGCCGCACTACGCATCTGTAAAAAGAAATTCAAGGAAGTGCTGGCAGATTTCATGCAGGAAGAAGAAGAGTTATATCAAAAAGATATCCGCGGAAGAAGGAATTTCCCCAAAGGCACAATCTCCGTTGTAGAGGAAGTGAGTGACAACACCGACTTTTTTCATTTTTCACCCAACCCGGTTCCGCGCAGTCAAACCTACGCCGTCGTTGAATTTGTACGCGGTCAGTATTGCGTAGTACTACACGAAAATTTTGTAAATCGGAAGGTTCTCCTGAAAAACGGCGTTAGAAGTAACGACAAGAACCTGCAGCCGCATTACCCGCTGATTGCATGGGATCCCCAGGGAACCCGTTTGGCCGTTTGTTATTATAAGGAGGGCAAGATTCATCTGTTTGTATATGATGTTGTATCGAAATATAAACGAATCGTAACCGAACTGGATTTCGACCAGATACAGGATATGAAGTACATGCTCGATAATAATACTCTTATCCTGAGTGCTGTAAAAAATGGTCAGTCCGATATATTTGAATACAATCTGACTTCATCAGAAACCACCCAGATCACAAATGATATTTATGATGATCTGGATGCGAGTTTTGTAACTTTTCCGAATAAAACAGGCATTATTTATTCATCCAACAGGCCAACCGGAACAGCTCCCACCGGGGATACGGTTTTGCCATCCAATAATCGCTACAATGTTTTTCTGGTAGATAACTGGAACAAAAGTGAGTTTAAACAGATTTCCAAGCTGACAGACCTGAAATATGGAAATGCGCGTTATCCAACGCAGTACAACAATTTTCACTTTACTTTCATTTCTGATGAAAACGGAATCAGTAACCGGTATGCAGGATTTTTCTCGACAAGACGGGCTGGTGTCGATACGGTCTACAGAATCGGAGAAGTGATACTGCACAATCCGGATCAGTCGGAACTGGATTCTGTTCTCCGCGCGAACAAAGAAACTGAACCGGATTCAATTTATACTTTCTCCATTACCCGCGATTCAGCTTATGTTTTCGCTCTCACGAATTACCAGTCAGGTCTAACCGAAACCAAGATTGCAGGTGAAACAGGGCAGGTCAGTGAAGTGCGACAGGAAGGTGATTTAAAGTTCCTCTATAAATTGAAAGTGGATGAGTCTGCTCTTAAGAAACGAAATATCAATCCGAAACTGACAGAATACCGGAAAGAAACGATTGCTGCAAGTCAGATAGCCAATGGCCAGGCTTTGCAATATCAGACAAAGAAAATAACTGATACGGTAAAAGTACAAACCGACATCTTTGAAAGCGAATTTGACAAAGAGAAATTGGATACCGTTTTAAAT
>DASSGT010000522.1:0-3511 GCA_035693345.1 Puia sp.
AAATAATGGTCATGAATTTATAGAAGGACGGGTCATCATAAGATAAAATCAGAGGTGAATTCTTATAATGCTGCTTATACAAAGATAGTTTTTAAAAATCATGCGTGTGCTTTCGTAAATTTGGTGTAGTCATAGCAGAAATTTAACAATGAAGAATAACATCTTACAAATTCATCCGGCGGATTCCATCCTGGTTGCCTTAAAAAACCTGCCATCGGGTGAAACGGTTGAATATAACGGTCATCATTATACGTTAACGGAAAATATACCGGCCAAGCATAAGTTTTACATGCAGGATGCGCCGGCTGGTACCGAAGTCATTATGTATGGTGTGTTGGTGGGAAAGACGGAAAAAGATGTTTCAGCGGGAAGCCGTGTTTCAACCGAAAATCTGAAACATGCTTCGGGGGCATATGATTATCGCGATGCGCATTATGAATGGTCACCCCCCGATATTTCAAAATTCAGGGATAAGCGGTTTATGGGATATCATCGTCATGACGGAAGAGTCGGAACGGCAAATTACTGGTTATTTATTCCGACGGTATTTTGCGAAAACAGGAATCTTGATGTTATCCGCGAAGTGTTACAGGATGAATTGGGATATTCCGTAACCGAAAAATATAAATCATTCACACGGGAACTTATCCTGGCCCGCCAACAGGGAAGAAAGATTTCCGAAACGGATATCCCCTCTTTTGCGGCGACCCGCAACAGGTCCAGGGTGTTTGAAAATGTTGATGGTATTCGCTTTCTTACGCATGACGGAGGATGTGGTGGCATTCGCCAGGATTCAGCAGTACTTGGGAAATTATTGACGGCTTATGCGAATCATCCAAATGTCGGTGGCATTACGATCCTCAGTCTTGGTTGCCAGCATTTGCAGTCACCTGAACTACTGGAAGACATTAAAAAATCGAGCCCGGGATTCGATAAACCCATTTATGTATTTGAACAACAGCAGTCGCAAAGCGAGGAACAGTTGATCCAGGAAGCGATCCGTAAGACATTTGAAGGTCTTGTTCAGATCAATGAGCTTCAGAGAAAACCGGCTTCATTTGATAAGCTATGCATTGGAGTAAAATGTGGTGGCAGCGACGGATTTAGCGGTATCACTGCTAACCCGGCTGTTGGATATTGTGCCGATCTGCTGGTAGCTCTCGGAGGGAAGGTTTTACTCGCTGAATTCCCCGAGCTCTGCGGAGTGGAGCAGGAACTGGTAGATCGATCAGTGAATGAAACAGTGGCCAGGAAATTCATTCGGCTGATGAGGGACTATGAGGCTTCGGCCATTCGATCCGGCTCCGGCTTTCACATGAATCCATCACCGGGAAATATCAGAGATGGCCTTATTACCGATGCCATGAAATCAGCCGGTGCGGCGAAGAAAGGAGGCAATGCGCCCGTCGCAGATGTGCTTGATTATACAGAGCAGGCCACCAAACCCGGACTCAGCCTGGTTTGTACGCCGGGGAATGACGTGGAGGCTACCACGGGACAGGCAGCGTCCGGTGCAACATTGATTTTATTTACCACCGGCCTGGGCACGCCAACAGGAAATCCGGTTTGTCCCACCATTAAAATTTCAACAAACACTTCACTGGCACGACGAATGCCCGATATCATAGATATCGATACCGGCTCCATCATCGAAGGAGAAAAATCTATCAGGGAGATGGGCGAAGAAATATTAGCATATTGCATCCGGGCTGCCAGCGGAGAAATAACGCCTAAGGCCGTACTCCTGAACCAGGACGATTTTATTCCCTGGAAAAGGGGTGTTTCGTTATAAAATGTAATATGGAATGAAGAAGTTTCTTTCTCCCGATTTTTTATTGAATACGGAAACCGGCAGGCAATTGTATCATGACTATGCGGCCGACCTTCCGATCATCGATTATCACTGCCATCTTCCGCCAAAGCAAATCGCAGAAAATCATTCGTTTCAAAATATTACAGAAATCTGGTTGCGCGGGGATCATTATAAGTGGCGCGCAATGCGTATCAATGGAATCGATGAATCTTATATAACCGGCGCAAAATCCGACTGGGAGAAATTTTTGAAATGGGCGGAAACAGTACCTTATACTTTGCGCAATCCGCTGTTTCACTGGACGCATCTCGAATTACAGAGATATTTTGGCATTGATAAGGTATTGAACGAAGGATCGGCCAAGGGGATTTACGAAACCTGTAATCAGAAATTGCAAACACCTGAATTCCGGGTGCATGGCCTGTTAAAAAAAATGAAGGTGGAAGTCATTGGCACAACGGACGACCCTTCAGATTCACTTGAATATCATCAGGCGATCGCTAAATCAGATTTACAGATTAAAGTATTGCCTTCTTTCCGTCCCGATCAGTCAATGGCTATTGGTGATCCTGTCCGTTTCAAAGATTACGTTGTTCAATTGGGAAAAGCGGTCAATATTTCCATCAACGGTTTTTTGCAATTTATGGACGTGTTAAAAAATCGTCACGACTATTTTCATAATATGGGATGCCGGGTGTCGGATCATGGCCTGGAACAATTCCATGAAGTTGAATGGACAGAATCTGAACTGAAGAATATTTTTGATAAAGTCATTTCGGGTAAAATTCCGGAGCTGCAGGAAATCCGAAAATTTCAATCAGCGCTGCTCCTTCAATTTGCCGAATGGGATTTTGAAAAAGGCTGGGTTCAGCAATTTCACCTCGGCGCCCTCCGAAACAATAACAGCCGTATGCTCGGTTTGCTGGGCCCGGATACCGGATGGGATTCTATCGGTGATTTTTCACAGGCTGCCGCACTATCTTCCTTTTTGAATGAACTCGACAAAAAAAACAGGCTGGCAAAGACCATATTATACAATAACAACCCTTCAAACAATGAAGTGATGGCGACCATGATCGGTAATTTTAACGACGGGTCGGTGGCGGGAAAAGTGCAATGGGGTTCGGCCTGGTGGTTCATGGATCAGAAAGAAGGCATGACCAGACAGCTGAATGCTCTTTCAAATATGGGACTGATCAGCCGGTTTGTTGGCATGATTACCGATTCACGCAGTTTTCTGTCATTTCCCAGGCATGAATATTTCCGGCGTATTTTATGTGGATTATTTGGTGAAGAGATTGAAAAGGGAGAACTGCCCGGCGATATTGAGTGGACAGGCAAACTGATCAGCGATATTTGTTATCATAATGCACGGAACTATTTTAACTGGAACGATAAGTAAAGAATTCTAAAATAAAAGCCATGGGAAAAATTCTATGTTTTGGTGAATTCCTGCTGAGGTTTTCGCCGGCTGCGGATGGCCAATGGTTGAAGGCTCATGAGCTGCCTGTATATATGGGTGGAGCAGAATTGAATGTGGCCACTGCGCTGGCCAGATGGAATATGCCGGTATCTTATTGCACCGCGCTACCGGATAACTATTTATCAAAGGACATTCTCGTTGCGTTGAAGGAAAGAAATATCATCACCGATACTATTTTATATTCCGGTAACCGCATCGGCAGTTATTATCTGGCA
>DASSGT010000523.1:0-3228 GCA_035693345.1 Puia sp.
AGCGGGCCACCCCACCCGTCGAGGTTGCCCATCCAGAACCAGGAAAAATATGCGGGGCCACTAAAAAAAGACTGCAAATCTTCATCTGAAAAGCCCATCTGTTTATAAACCGTATACCAGGTATATTCTTCACCTGTAATAGCTAAAGACATATTTATACCGTGCAATGCCATCCAGTCTATTTCTTTCTCCCAACGCTTCCAGTCCCACCAGCTCATGCTATAGTTGAATGTGCAATAATTCATATAATAGCGAAAAGGGTAAGGTGAAGTCTGATGAATCTTTTTTGTTACTTGCGGCAGTGGTTTCGGGAGATGCAGGTTTGTTCCATTCCAGGTAATCTGGCAATGACAAAAATGAGTAAGATAATAATATAAAGCGGATGCTATGGCAACGGAATTGGTACCGCGCAGAACGATCTGATCCTTTCTGCTTTCGATTTCAAACACATCCGCCTTCTCCTTTGTCTGCAACTCTTCCACTACAAAATGTGAAGACTGATCAGGAATGACGCGATTGATCAGTGCAACTGAAACATTTGCGTTGAATTGTGCGTACCCGGCTAAATGACAAATGACTATCAGCGCCGTTATGACGCCGTACCGGAATTTGTTTTTTGAACGAGCTTTATCACCGGGCATACAGGCAAATTTTTCTATCCGAAAATAAGACTATTTCAAAGGACGGTGGGCCCAAACTCAGTATTAGCTACTATTTCAGTAAATTACATTCAGGTCTTTCATTTATTCAAAGCTTCGTACCCGCCGGGTAAGATATGTTGAAGCGTTTATGTTTATACATCGTCCTTTCAATGCCTTTGCTGCTATCTGCGCAAACGGTTATCTCGATAAAGATTGACGGAGCTATTAATCCTGTTGCAGCCACATTTATTCATCGAAGTATTGAAAAAGCCTCCAATGATAATGCAGTCTGTTTACTGATCCATCTCAACACGCCGGGTGGCTTATTGAAATCTACACGAATAATAGTAGGTGATATTCTTGAATCCCCCATACCAGTGATCGTATATGTTTCACCTGCCGGAGCGCACGCGGGATCTGCCGGTGTGTTCGTCACACTATCAGCGGACATTGCTGCCATGGCTCCCGGCACAAATATCGGTGCAGCTCATCCCATCACTATGCAAGGGGCACCCGATTCGATCATGAACAGTAAATCCACCAATGATGCGGCCGCGTTTATCCGAACGATAGCGGAATATAGAAATCGCAACCTGGAGTGGGCCGAAGACGCTGTGAGGCAAAGTGTTGCCATCACTGAAACTGAAGCTCTCCGGAAAAACATCATAGACCTGATCGCTTCCAACGACCGTGAACTATTAAATCAGATTGACGGCAAACAGATTAAACGTGATTCCAGTCATTACGTTTTACATACCCGGGGTGCCACCATTCAAATTCTGGAAATGGGGTTTACAGAAAAATTGCTGAATATTATCAGTGATCCTGACATCGCTTATATTCTTTTGATGCTGGGATTATTGGGCCTCCTCTTTGAATTATTCAATCCGGGAATCATCTTCCCGGGCATTATCGGTTTTATTTCCCTCGTGCTTGCTTTTTATGCTTTAAACACTCTTCCGGTCAATTATGCCGGACTTGCATTAATTGTATTTGGAGTCGTCCTGTTGTTGCTTGAAATCAAAGTAGTCAGTCATGGAATGCTGGCCATCGGAGGTATTGTGGCGCTGCTGACAGGATCACTGATGCTGATTCGACCCGGCTCCGGTTTGGAACTGATGAGGATATCCCGTGTCCTGATTATTTCTACTGTTGCGATCACTTCCGGCTTTTTCCTTTTTGTGATTGGTATGGGTATCAAAGCACAACGGAGTAAACCCGTTACAGGGATGAAAGCTTTGATTGGGGAAACGGCGGTCACATTGGATGAACTCAATCCTTCGGGAAGAGTCAGTATACATGGAGAGATCTGGAATGCAATATCTGTTTCCGGAATGATTCATATCGAAGAGAAAGTGCGGGTGCGAGAAGTAAAAAACCTGATTCTTTACGTTGAACATATGAATGTTTAAAAAATAAAAAATGAATCCATGCAAACAATTCCTGTTTTTACTATGGTTGTCATTCTTTTTGCACTCTTTATTCTTGCCAATTCCATCCGTGTCCTCCGTGAATATGAAAGAGGTGTTATTTTCAGATTAGGACGGCTGTTGGCGGGTGGGGAGAAAGGACCCGGCCTGATCTTCCTGATTCCCATCGTGGACAAGATGGTGAAAGTGAGTTTGCGGACAGTAGTGATGGATGTACCGCCTCAGGATGTTATTACCCAGGACAATGTTTCGATCAAAGTGAATGCTGTGATTTATTTCCGTGTGCTGGAACCACATAAGGCGATCGTGGAAGTCGAGAACTTCCTGGTGGCCACGTCGCAATTTTCACAAACTACTTTACGAAGTGTATTGGGACAATCCGAGTTGGATGACCTGCTTTCACAAAGAGAAAAAATCAACCTTCGTTTGCAGCAGATTATCGATTCCCATACAGAACCCTGGGGGATCAAAGTTTCCAATGTTGAAGTGAAACAGATCGACCTGCCGCAGGAAATGCAACGGGCAATGGCCAAACAGGCAGAGGCCGAAAGAGAGAGGCGTTCAAAAGTAATCGCGGCAGAAGGAGAATATCAGGCTGCCCAGCGTTTGTCTGATGCGGCAAAAGTGCTGGCTGAACAACCCAGTGCGATTACACTGCGTTATCTGCAGACGCTTAGGGAGATTGCCACAGAGAATAATTCAACGACCATTTTCCCTGTGCCCATCGACCTGCTGAAGCCGTTCCTAAATACAAGTCTGGAAGACTGAAAGACTGGAAGACTGGAAGTGCGATGTCAGTAATTCTTCAAACGAACACTTTCAGACTTCCAGTCTTCCACACTGGTGTTTCAAGCGGCTGTATCGAAAGCGTACGATTTCATTTTATCTACCGGACAGTTTCCTCTAAAGTAAAATCACAAATAACTGATTTGTAAGGTTATTCCGAATGGCACGGTGATTGGGGCCGCAATTGCAAATCGCCTCTCATGTTAAAGAATTACCTGGCCGTAGCGCTTCGGAATTTCAGCCGGAATAAAATTTTCTCGGTAATCAATATCCTTGGACGTGCTATTGGAATCAGCGCTTCCCTGGTTATTTTTTTAATAGTTCAATACGATAATAGTTTCGACCGCATTGAAAAAAATCCCCAACGCATT
>DASSGT010000524.1:0-5438 GCA_035693345.1 Puia sp.
AGTCTGGAAGTGCAATACAACTAGAAAACTATACTTCCAGTCTTCCAGACTTCCAGACTTCCACACTACTTCTTCGGCGGCTGCTTCAACAGGTTCTCATCCACCCCGCCCGCATCATTCAATATTTTCTTTTCCACCGGAAACTGACCTTCCTGCAAAGTGGCATTGAACACCTTGTTCACGTGCAGCCATTGACCGTTCTTCCAGACGAATCCCTCATAATCTCCGTCCGGTACATAGCTTTCTTTACGGTTCGGTTCATCGGTCTCGGAAACCAGGTGATCATACACGATCATGTTCAGAGAAGAATCGTAATTGAAGGTAGTTACGGCTTCTTTTTTATATTCTATAAAAAATCGGTCAACTTCTTTTTTTGAAGCCTTCGCGGAATCATCTTTGAACGAAAAATAAGGACCGCCAAACACCGGTTGTCCCTGCTCGTTAAAGGTGAGCACCTCCATCCATTTTTTATTGCTGTTAATAGTAAAGTCATCAAAACCGAGCAGGGTATAAATATTTTTGCCCTGGACATTCTTCTGAATAATCCGATAATAAATCGCGCCGATCCAGTTGTTCGGTCCGCGTACAGAATCCTGCGGTTTCTTGGAAAACATGGACACATCATGCAGGGGGATCAGCTTGAGCGAACCATCTGCAGTACGCATCTGAATGGCTCCTCTTTGAAGAAATACATATACATCCTTTTTTATCTGCCAGGTGAATATTCTGAAACTGCTGTCCGGAGCATATAATTTCGAAATCGTAAGAAGAGAATCAAAGGGATAATAAAATGAATGGGGAATCTTTAATGATCTGACCAGCATACGGATAAATGAACTATCTGCCCGGAAACGCTGGTTCGGCTCAGGAGCATTCACGATATCATCGGCCAGGGATTTTAACGAGTCCTGCTGTTTTTCAAATTGCATCAATTCTGTCGCCGAAATATTTTTTCCGGCAGAGGCCTGACCCCTTACACCCGCGATATGCAGACACAAAAAGGAGAGTAGCAGGAAAATATACTTTTTCAGGGTCATGGATACATTTTGAAAATCCGCCACAATTTACAAGTAAGATTACCAACTCCCGGGGCAAACCATAATACTTTCAAAATTTTATGATTTTCTCAGGGCTGTAGTGAATTCATCCAAATTGTTAAAATGCAGATCGATGTGATCATCCGGCAATTTCCTGTCAGGATCGGTTGTTTTCAAAAACACTGTTTTCATGCCGGCATTTCTTCCAAAAAGCATATCACTGATGTTATTCCCAACCATGAGAGATTTTTTCAGGTCGATTTCAGGAAAATCAATGGCAGCCTGTAAAGCCATGCCTGGATTTGGCTTTCTGCAGGGACTTGATTCCCCTACATCCACACAATAATAAATCCGGTCTATTTTGCCCGCCTTTTCTTCAATTCCTTTGATCATCTTCTGATGAATATCTTCCAGATCTTCCAGAGACATGATACCCCGGGTAATCCCCCGTTGGTTGGTGGCGAGTATGAGTCGCTGAAAAACGGTGTTGAAATAAGCAATGTTTTCGGGAGCCTGCGGATAAAAAATAAATTCTGACCAGTTCCTTACATAGGTTCCCGGAATTTCATAATTAATTACACCATCGCGGTCAAGAAATAATGTCCAGCTATGATCAATGAGAGAGAGGTTAAAATTTTCTGGCATTTGATATTGAATTTCGATGACCGATGACAGATGACGGATGACCGGGAATAAAAAACATGCAGTCAACGGTCATCAGTCATCGAATCCATTATGCAATATTTCTTATCAATTCTTCCTGCGCCCGTTCGTAATCCTCGGGAACGCCAATATCAATAAAGTAAGCATCTGATACCATCGCCAGAAATTTTCCACTACGGTAATTCTTTTCTAAATAATCCCGTTCGAAGGAAAAGCTGGCCGGAAAGGATTTCTGGAGAAATGAAGCGACAGCAAGCGCATACACGCCGCCGTTAATAAGACCGTCTTTATGATATTTTTTTTCGCCAAATCCGGTGATCACCTGTCTTTCAATTTCCACGGCGCCGTACCTGTCAAATGCCTGCATCGGTTTTAAGGCCAGTGTGCAATCGGCTTTCCGCAGTTCATGAATGATGGTGAGATTTGAATACATGATACCAAAAAAAGTATCGGCATTTAATACAATCACGTTACGCCCGGCAGCCTGACTGCAAGCCCTGTAGACAGCTCCGCCGGTTCCCAATGGCTCGTCTTCTTTAGAAAATATATAGGATCCGTCAGGCAGAGATTTCTTTACGAAAGATTCAATCTGCTCGGATTTATGGCCGAGTGCAAAAATGAATTTTTTGATTCCCTGTTTCTTTGAACTGTCCAGCAGATAAGAGAGGAAGGGCTTGCCACCTACGGGAGCAAGACATTTGGGAAGTTCCCCCACGACGGATTGTAACCTCGTTCCGAGGCCTCCCGCCAGAATAATTGCTTCTGTAATCATAAATTATCAGGATTTAAAGAATTCTCTTTCTACCAGTTCACAAACAATATGCCCTAATAAGATATGAGCTTCCTGAATCCTCGGTGTGTCCGTAGAGGGAATATTGAACAGGAAATCAGACAGGGGTTTAAGCTTACCGCCGGTTTCACCTGTAAATCCAATGGTGATCACTTTTTTTTGTCTCGCCGCTTCAAACGCCTTTATAATATTGCCGGAATTGCCGGAAGTGGATAACCCAACCAATACGTCACCCGGAAGAGCAATGCCCCGTATCAGCCTGGCATATACTTCTTCAAAACTGTAGTCATTGGCAACGGCCGTAAGATAAGAGGTATTACAGTGAAGGGCTTCCGCCGGAAGAGCCAGCCGGTCTGTGTAAAATCTTCCGGAGAATTCAGCCGCTAAATGTTGTGCATCGGCTGCGCTGCCACCATTACCCGCAAAATAAACACGATTGCCCGACTTGAATGATTTCACGATCGTGTTCACCACTTCATTCGTCGTTTGTAACATCGTTTCATCCAGCAATAATTTTTGCTTAACGACTATGGAAGCGTTGATTATTTTTTTAATATGATCAATCATATAACAAGTTTAAATGGTCCAGGTGGTCAGACCATGATCAACAAACTGATAGGTTTTACAATGACCACCGAATTCACTCAGTTTAGCCATCACCTGGTATTTGGTGTTGCCCGGACAATAAAAAATCATAAACCCTCCACCGCCGGCACCGGAAATCTTTCCTCCTGTTGCTCCAGCCGATTTTGCGGCGAGATAAATATCTTCCATACGATCGTTGGAAATGCCTTCCGCCATGCGGCGTTTTTGTTGAAAACCAAAATCCAGAATTTCACCAATTTCGTGCAGTCTGCCTTTCAGCAATGCTTCCTTCATTCGCTGTGATTGTTGTTTCAACTGATGCATGGCCTCTATGGAACCGGATTTCTTATCCACTACGTTCTGGCTTTGCTGGGTTATGATTTTCGCAGACTCCCGGCTGGTAGCTGTATAATAAAGTAACAGGTTGTTTTCAAGTTCAAAAAGATACTGTTGTTTCACACGGAGCGGATTGACGATTACTTTTTCATCGTCATAAAACTCCATATAGTTCACACCGCCAAATGTCGCAGCATACTGGTCCTGTTTGCCGCCCGCCATTTTTAAATCCTTGCGTTCAATTTCATAGGCCAGATGGGCAATATCATATTCGCCCAGCGGAAGTTTCAGCATTTCTGTAAAAGCGCCCACGATGGCGACGACCAGCGTAGAAGAGGTTCCCAATCCTGAACCAGCCGGTGCATCTACAAAAGTTGATAGTTTAAACCCTGCAGGCATGCCCGTATACTGCTTCCTGATACGGTCATAAACTCCCTTGTGCAGATCGAGTACCCCATTGTATTCGATAGCAGATCCCTTACGGATGACTTGATGTGTTTTATAATCAATAGATTCAAAATGGACTTCTTCGCCTTCGAGGATTTCAATATTCGCATATGCATACAGCGAAACAGTGGCATTCAGGATGGCACCTCCGTAAAGGTCACTGTATGGACTTACATCCGTACCGCCGCCTGCCAGACCGATTCGAAGAGGAGCTTTACTTCTGTATATCATTAGATAATTCGAGAATGGAGTTTACCAGGTTTTTCCAGGAATATTTTCTCTTTTCCATACGAAGATGAGGAATAAAATATTGTTCTCCTAATTCGTAGAACCGCATCATGGCATTTGCCAGAGACACCGGATCGGCCTCGGTTACCAGTCCGGTTTGCTCATGTAGTACCTGTTCCGAAAAACTACCCACATTGGAAACAATCATTGGTTTTTCATAATGATAAGCAAGTGGGGTTACACCACTTTGCGTAGCATGCCGGTACGGTTGAACAACGGCATCTGCTGCGCACAAATAATATTGCACTTCATCATCGGGAACAAAATCTGTTTTGAGAATCAATTTTTCAGAAATATTTAACTCATTTATCAATCTGATATACGGTTCCCTGTCTTCATAAAATTCTCCGGCGATCAGGAGACGGATACCCGAATTCCTTATCGGCGGTTCGGCCATTGCCCGGATCAGTATATCCAATCCTTTGTACTTCCGGATAAAACCAAAGAACAACAGGATTTTCTCATCCTCACCAATCATTAGGCCCAACTTCTCCTTCAAACACTTTCGGGCTTCCTCTTTTGAAATAATTTCTCCGAAATTATCATAGAGTGGATGAATGACGGTTCTGGCTGGTTTTGTTTTTTCAAATTTCCGGAGATCTTCCATGACCGCCTCACTCATGGTAATAAAGGCGTCGCAACTCTTGAGAAAATATTTTGTAAAAGGTTTGTCGCCCGGTCTCTTTTCATGAGGCAAAACATTGTCGGTGATCGCAACTATTTTCGTCTTGCTATTTTTACGTATTCTTCTTAAAATAGTTCCGAGTGCGGGTCCCATAAACGGCAGCCAATATCTCACCACTACAAGGTCGGGAGCTTCTTCCCTTAAACGATTACCGATCACCAGCCAGTTCAGCGGATTCACTGAATTGATGGATGGATGTATTTCAATTCCCATGGGTGGGGGGTCGGTAGAGAATTGTGTTTTACCGGGAAAAAGAAATCCCGGATACTGTAAGGAGAATGAATAAATGGAACAAATATGTCCTTCCTCCATAAAGGCTTTGCAAAGTCGCTGATCAAAACTTGCAAGACCACCACGAAGAGGCCATGCCGGTCCGATAATAATTACTTTCATAATCCAGCTCTCTTTTCAACGAGGTATGCATTTCGGTTTGGCGCATTCCGGGAAATCAATTCTGCAATGAAACCGGTTACAAAAAGTTGTGTGCCTATGACCATAGCCACCAGGGCTACAAAAAAAAGCGGGCGTTGTGTAAAGCCTGTTCTGTCAAAAAATAATTTCGACAATGCCAGATAGAATGACACCAGGAAACCAAAGAGAAAAAAGG
>DASSGT010000525.1:0-3647 GCA_035693345.1 Puia sp.
CTGAATGATATTATAAGTGATATTATTTTTGATTTTGATTTGCTGATTACTGATAAGAATGCAATCATTCATTATAGTGAACTGCCCACTGTGGAAGCCATACCCCTTCAGATAAAACAGCTCTTCAACAATTTAATCAGCAATGCATTAAAATTTTCGAAAAAAGACGTACCCCCGGTCGTTACGATTTCATCGCAGATCATGCCACATGAAGAGCAGATGAAGCATACAAAACTGAATCAGGAAATTCGATATTTCAATATAAGCGTCAAAGACAACGGCATGGGGTTTGACCAAAAATATGCAGATCAGATATTTTTGATTTTTCATCGTTTACATAACCGGAATGAATTCTCGGGCACCGGAATTGGACTGGCCCTCTGTAAAAAGATAGTTGTTAATCACAATGGTGAAATAACCGGCGATTCGAACGGCAAGGATGGAGCCGCATTTCGTATCTTATTACCTATGACCCGTCATGAATAAGAAGAGTTTTTCAAACTAATTGCCTTCCAATCATTGTCTCTTCTAGCTAAATGACGGCTTCGACGCATTTTACGGTTCAATTTCACTTCTTCCCCAGATTTCTTTCATTACAACATTAAGATCTTTTAATGCTTGCCGGCAGTTACCATAAAAAGAAGAGCCGTGCATGGTTGCAAGTGTTTTTGGTTCAAGATCTGCCAATGAATAAAGTAGTTTAGCAGTACGATGCGTATAAGGCGTGTATTCCATTAACGGTCCTTGCTCAAACTCAAGCATTGAATTTTTGTGCGAAGCTAAAATATCTTTATCTGTAATATCAGCGACATTCCCATTTTGATGGAATAAATCGGAGCATAATAAAGTTTTATTTGTTTCCTCAAACATGACCCCTGCATCCCACCCGTGTGGCAGGTGAGGAGTTCTGATAAAACGGTATTGATACTTCCCGGTATTTAACACTGAGTTTCCTGCCATTGCATAAGCCGGTCTTATCGCAAAGTCTGCCATGTTGACGATAGCTCCTGCTTCGCTACACACGGCTTGTGCTTTGGGCGCAACCTGCAACCATTCATTTAATGCTCCGCATTCATCTACCTCAAAATGGCTGAAGCCTATCCACTTAATTAAGCATGGAGAAATGATTTTGCTAACGGCCTCCAGTAACATAGGAAAGGTTTGTTTTAATCCGGCATGATATAGCATGGGTTCATCATCTTTGATTAAAAAGTGATTGAACTGCAAATTAATTTCCTGCACAAATATTGAAATTCGGTAGACGTCCGGGGCGATTTCTGAAAGTTTAATCATAGCATAATTTATACAGCGGCCTGGTCAATTAATTCGCTTATTGAATATAACTATTTTTCAAAAAAAAGCGATCGGCTGGTGAAGAAATTGCGTTTGCGGAGGATCAGTGATAATCCGGATAAAATACCGTCAAAAAACGGTGGCAGAAACCGTCGATAAACGGTTTCTGAAAAATCAGATGTCGCTTTATTTACCTTTGCTTCGACGGCGTTCTTTGCACCCTAATATCATATCATGATCACCCAGGACGATATCATTTATTTTATTATGACAGATCGTTTTTTTGACGGCGATCCAAATAATAATCTGAATATCGATCAAACCAATCCGCAATTGCGGCACGGGGGCGATCTCAGCGGAATACAAGCGAAATTTCCCTATCTAAAAAATCTTGGCATCAGCACCATCTGGATAACACCGGTATACTTAAATATCTCTGGTGTTGCAGGCTCCCAGCCCTATCATGGATACTGGCCGAAGGATTTTGAGACCATAGATGATCACCTCTATACAAACGGAGCGCATCCTGCAGGAGATAAAAAATATCTGAAAGATTTTGTGGATGCCTGTCACACAGCAAATTTCAAAGTAGTGCTGGACGTTGTCGTGAATCATACCGGATATGATAGCGGAAACCCGATATTTCCGCCCGACTGGTATCGCAATAATCCTCCGGATGCTGATTTCAGCGGTCTGCCAAAACTGGATCTGGCTAATTCAACCGTAGTTGATCATTTCATCAACAATCTGATGGACTGGATCGAAGCCTCCGGCATCGATGGTCTGCGGATGGACATGGCACGAAATATCGGCGGTTATACAAAGCATCCTGATCGAAAAATTACGGATCCCGATTTCAACAAATTCTGGTATTTCTATAAGAGTATCGTGAAGGGAAAATTTCCGGAAATGTTTATTGTGGGCGAAGTGTTTGATTCTGCGGTTTTGGATATCGATGAGAACGCCACTTTTCAAAACCAGAGTGATCTGAATTCGATTTTTGATTTCCCGCTTCGCGAAAGAATAAAAGAAGTGATCATCTACGACCGTCCGTTCACTGATATCGCCAGGCCCAGACTGAATAACAATGAAATCAGCGGCATCCTCGATCTCGACGATCCATCCGGCGGAGGATATTATACGAATGCAAACCGGTTGGTAACCCTGCTCGATAACCACGACCTGGACCGGCGCATCATGAGTGAGATCCGCACAAGGTTTACCGGTGATCAGAATAAGAGCTTCTCATTCCAGGTAGCTGCGATGATGTATGCATTTCTTTTGACTGTCCGCGGCATTCCCCAGATTTATTACGGATCCGAGACCGGTCTTGAAGGGTATAAAAATTTTGGCGGCGGGAGTAACGATTATGATCTGCGTCGTGACTTTCCCTGGCAGCTGATCGGCGCAAACAACGATGTATCCGCAAATTTCGCTGATGAATCTGGACTCTTCCAGACGATCAAAAAACTGATTTCATTCAGAAGAAATAGCGACGCCTTAAAATACGGCGTGGTGATCACGCTCTGGGTCGACAACTTTGTATACGCCTTCCTGCGATACTTTCGTGATGAGGTGGTGATCGTTGTATTCAACAACGGCTATCAGCCGATGCCATCTCCTCTGCAAATTCCGATCGGGAAATCGGCATCAACGGACCTCCAGCCGCTGCCTGACAGAATCATTTTATTACTGACTAACAGGAAACTGGTGAACATCTTCGACGCGACAGAAAGTGCCGGTCTTCAAAACGGAACATTTCCTGTTTCCGTCAATGGTAAATCATTCAAAATATTTTCCACTTAAGTCTTAATCCAGACATTTACAAGGTCTGATCAATTGTCTGTCTTTGAATCCGTTTTGAGACACGAAAAATAAAGTATAAATTTATACCTGTAAAGTGTAAAATGTATACTATGGCAAAGGCAATGCCCACGGGTAGAAAGACCGCTTACCGTAAAACTTCAAAAGTTGTACAATCAGTGTCAGAAGATAAAGCTTCATATACGACCGGTGTAGCGACTCTAACGCCCATTGAGAAAATGCAGATGGCTCAAAAAGGCGTGAGTAAAATCTATTTGGAGAAATTCAAGGACCTGGCTGATCTGGATTATCAAAAGCTGGCAACGGCTCTTGCCGTTACGAGGGCCACGCTCATAAACAAAAAGAAGCAGGAGAAATTCAACCCGTCGCTCAGTGAACGGATCGTCGGACTGGCGGATCTTTATGATTACGGTTTTAAGGTGTTTGAAGATAAAGAAAAATTTAACCGATGGATGGTTGCTCCAAATAAGGCCTTGGGTGGCAAAGCACCTTTTGACATTATCAATAGCCAGTTCGGCCGGGAGGAAATA
>DASSGT010000526.1:0-2064 GCA_035693345.1 Puia sp.
GTTACTTTTGAACTGGCAGATGAGAACTAGTCTGGAAGTTTGGAAGACTGGAAGTCTGGAAGTGAAACTGAAAAATTTTTTAAAACTAAGACTTCCATACTTCCATACTTTCATTCTTCCATACTTGTGTTTTAGTTATTCGTCTAGTTTCAGTACAGCCAGAAACGCCTCCTGAGGAATCTCTACATTTCCAACCTGGCGCATACGTTTCTTTCCTTCTTTCTGTTTCTCGAGGAGCTTTCTCTTGCGCGAGATATCACCTCCATAACATTTAGCTGTAACATCTTTACGCAAAGCACTGATGGTTTCGCGTGCAATCACTTTGGAACCTATAGCCGCCTGAATAGCGATCTGAAATTGTTGACGTGGTAAAAGTTCTTTCAGTTTCTCACAAAGCTTGCGCCCGAAGTCCGCAGCGCGTCCCCGATGAATCAGCGCGCTCAGTGCGTCCACTTTTTCTCCATTCAGCAGGATATCCATTTTGGCTATGTCCGCATCTCTGTATTCGATCGGGTGATAATCAAATGAAGCATAGCCCCTGGTCTGACTCTTTAGTTTATCATAAAAGTCAAATACTATTTCCGTCAGTGGCATTTCAAAATGAAGTTCAACTCTTGTAGGAGTTAAATAATTCTGATCCAATAGTATACCCCTTTTACCTAAACATAAAGTAATGATATTTCCTATGTACTCAGGTTTCGTAATGATCTGTGCCTTTATAAAAGGCTCTTCAATTCTGTCCGTTCTGGTGGGATCGGGCATTTCCGAGGGGTTATTTACCATGATGGTTTCATCCCTTGTTGTGTGTGCAATAAAGCTCACGTTGGGAACCGTTGTAATAACCGTCTGATTGAACTCTCTTTCCAGACGTTCCTGGATGATTTCCATATGTAGCATCCCAAGGAAACCACAACGGAATCCAAAACCGAGCGCTTGGGAAGTTTCCAGCTCATAGGTCAGGGAGGCGTCATTCAGCTGAAGTTTGTCCATGCATTCGCGCAGCTCTTCAAAATCCTCTGTATTAACCGGATAAATGCCCGCGAAAACCATGGGCTTTACTTCCTGGAAACCCTGGATCATTTGCGGATCAGGATTTGAACTCAAAGTGATGGTATCACCGACTTTTACCTCTTTGGCGTTTTTTATACCGGTTATTACGTATCCGACATCCCCGGCGCTGACCTCCGGCCTGGGTGCAAGTCCAAGCTTCAGAATGCCGACTTCGTCAGCAAAATATTCCTGATCTGTGGAAACGAATTTTATCTTATCCCCTTTTCTCAAGACCCCGTTCATAATCCGGTAATACACGATAATGCCGCGGAAGGAATTGAATACACTATCGAAAATAAGTGCCTGGAGGGGAATATCCGGATTGCCTTCGGGAGCTGGTATTCGCTCTACAATCGCTTCCAGTATGGCATCTACACCAACACCGGTTCGGGCACTGGCCAGCAGAATGGATTCTTTTTTACAACCAATCAGGTCGATGATCTGATCGGTTACTTCTTCCACCATCGCACCATCCATGTCGATCTTATTAATGACAGGGATGATTTCCAGGTCGTTTTCTATGGCCAGATAAAGATTTGAGATTGTTTGTGCCTGAATTCCCTGGGATGCATCAACGAGCAACAATACGCCTTCACAGGCAGCCAGCGCACGGCTTACTTCATAGCTGAAATCCACATGTCCGGGTGTATCGATGAGGTTCAGGATATAATCCTGGTTATTCAGCGTATAATTGATCTGGATCGCGTGACTTTTAATCGTAATACCCTTCTCCCGTTCAAGGTCCATATCATCCAATACCTGATCCTTCATTTCCCTGTCACTGATCGTATGTGTGACTTGTAAAAGACGGTCGGCCAGGGTTGATTTTCCATGATCAATGTGGGCGATAATGCAGAAATTCCGGATATTCTTCATGGGGTTCCCTTCCATTTTTAAGAGCCGCGAAGGTACGTAAAAAACCCAAGGCTTCCGCCTTGGGTTTAAATGTGATAAACGCTGGAATGGTGGATGTGTGAAGTTGAATAATGGATTTTAGAACCGGTTGTTATTTTT
>DASSGT010000527.1:0-4499 GCA_035693345.1 Puia sp.
TGATCTGTGACTTCCCAATTTGTGATGGGGATATAACCAAAATCTGCATAAAAGTTTGCACGGGTCTGAGTACTGAAATTTTTTAATTCCGAATCTGTCAGATCTCTTTTTGTATTTACGCTGTACGAAGAACCAGAGACGTTATTTGGATTTCGGTTAATCACATAAGACCTGATCGAAAGGTCGATATCCTGCGACCGGGCTGAAACAGCAAAAAGCCATAGTAGAACGGATATGATTGAAAGCTTTTTCATATTATTATTTTTAAATGATTTTTATGATTCGATTTCTTCTCAATGAATTACTGATCCAAAGATATACGCCCAATAACCCGGCCAGATGCGCCATTCGCTGAACGGGCAAAACGAGTCGCTAAAAAACTCCCTTGATCAGAACCGGTGGTACAACGAATTAACAAACTCTTAAAAATATTTAACGCAGATGTAAGATTCGGTGGGAAGCCTGTTCATGCCTTCAGTGAGATAATCGCAATTGTTATTGACGATATTAAATATGCAATTTATCAGATTTGGAATACAGTTATTAGAAGAAGATGAAATGTGTGTCATTAGAAATAAAACCGGAGAAAAATCAGGCCAATTTTGAATTGGTTTCCGTATCAATGATGGCATTAAATCGAAAGCCGGTTCCGTGAATGGTTTCGAGTCTTATAGATTCATCAGTGCGCAGGTATTTTCGGAGTTTGGTCATATAAACGTCCATGCTTCTGCCCATATAAAAATCATCCTTGCCCCAGACTTCTATAAGAATCTCTTCCCGGGTCAGAAGCCTGTTTGGATTTTTGCAAAGGAATAGAAGTAACTCTGACTCTCTTTGCGTGATATCATACACATCGTTATGCGAGACAATCCGCTGGTCACTATATAAAAAAATGATTTTACCGATTTTAAATGTCAACGGCTTCTCGGAGTACAATACTCTTGTCCTGCGCAAAAAAACGTCGATCCGCATAAGCAATTCCTGAATACTGAAAGGTTTGGAAATATAATCGTCGGCTCCAATCTCAAATCCATGAATCCGGTCTTCTTCCATGGATTTTGCTGTAATCATCAAAATGGGTATTTGAACATTTTGCTGGCGAATACCTTTTAATACTGTGAAGCCATCCTTGTTGGGCATCATCACATCCAGCAGGCAGATATCAAAATGTTCCTTGTTAAATTGACTAATAGCTGTTTGTCCGTCAGGACAAAGTACTACTTCATAACCGGCCTCCACAAGATTATCTTTAATCAGATAACCGAGTGATAGTTCATCTTCTGCCAGTAGAATTCTTGATTTTGTTTTCATGAAAAGTTGTCATTGTCTGAAACGAAGAAACAAAATGATATTCAGCACTTCAAATGTATGGCAGAAAACCGGACAGTGGAACCGGTCCCTGCAGTCCAATCGTCACCTGTTTTTAATCTGACAGGTACTGATGATCTGGCTTTAAATGCTACATTAGTATTTCGCTTACTTTAAAGCCTGAAATTCAACCCTTCGATGATACATTTTATCCTTAGGAAGAGAAATATCCTGGTGCTGTTTATCATTTCGCTGCCCCTCATGACTGCGGCACAATCCGCTTTTTCTTTATTGGAAGCAGGTAGAAATCTGCCTCATCTGTATGGGAAAAAAGATAATGCCGGTTATCTTTGCGTTACAGCCGGAGACAGGTTGTATGCGATCGGAGACCAGGCTGGTAATTTTCCTGCTGTAGGTTTTCATGTACCGGGCGAAATGGGAGGTATCTGGCAGCAGCCGGTTAAATTACTGGATGGATTTCGTCTGAACATCACCGATCTCAAAACCAGCATAACAACACAGCTGGATAAAGCCGACAGTTTTATTGCCTATTCATTTACGTCTCAGTTTTTATACAATCTTCGGGAGCAAAACCTGATCGTAACAAGGACACAATTCGTACCGGATAAAATCCCCCTGCTGGTAGTGGAATATGCAATTTCCAACCAGGGTGACAGGGATAAGAATCTGAACATACAATTCGCGGCAGATGTCAATCTGATGCCCGTATGGCTGGGAGAGAGAACAGGGATGATCGACAGCACCGATAAACTAATCTCTTTCGATAAAAAATCGGCCACCATATTTTTTAAAGATGATAAGAATTCCTGGTTTGCGGGTATTTCTTCGGAGAGCTCTTCCTCTGATTTTAAAGGAACAAAAACTTCAACATACAAAGGAAAGGGTCTGACCGGGGAACTTTCCGCAACGATAAAAATTACAAATGGAAAAACAGGTTTTTTGCGTTTTTATATTGCCGGGTCTGATCACAACACGGAAGAAATTATTAAGAACATAGCTTATGTAAAAACCAGTTTGTCCCGGTTATTTATTGCCAAAGAGCAACGTTATCGGCAATTGGCTAAAAATGCTGCCATCCAAATTCCTGATAAAAAGATCATGGAAGCATACCAGTGGGGTAAATATTGCAGCGACTGGCTCGTAAGAGACGTGCCTTCCATGGGAAGAGCTATGAGCGCCGGGTTGCCGGATTATCCATGGTTTTTTAGTAATGATCAGGCCAGTGCTTTCGATGCTTTGTTTGGCACAATTGAACCCGACATATTTTTCAGTTCATGGAAGATGCTGAAGAAGGTATCGCAAAAAGCAAACGGAGAAAACGGTCGGATCATTCATGAAGTATCTGCCAATGGATCCGTTTACGACAAAGGGCGAATGGAGGAATCGCAATGGTATATCATCACCGCGTGGAATATTTTCCGATGGACGGGAGATATTTCGTTTTTGAAGGACAATTATGAGCATGGCAAAAGGGTATGGAAATGGTTACAGGAGCATGACACCGATCACAATGGCTATATCGAAGGATACGGGGGTGTGGAAATAGAAGGATTAAATTCAGAGATGCTGGATGTGCAGGTGGCGACCGCCGTTTTTTTGGAAACGATGAGTGATATGGCGAATATGTTACAGGACACCGATGCAGGAAAAATATATCATCAGAAAGCCCGTCAGCTGACCGAAAATATCAATCGGGACTGGTGGGTCCCAACCGAAAAAAGATATGGCGATTTTATTTCAACAAAAGAAAAAGCAATCAGCATCATTGATTCGGCTCTGGCAAAAAGAGTAGACCCGTCCCGAAATATCTGGGCACAGAAAAAGTTGACTGAATTGAGAACGTCCATTCAAAACGGGAGTTATCCATATAAAGCCTATGTTGTATATTATAATGCAGGTGCAGGTCTGCTGGAATCAGGTTTGTCAGATAGTCTGAAAGCGGAGGAAACCTTGAAAGGAATCAGGTTTTTTACCAACAAATACGGACTGTATATTTCCGGGATAGAAAGGCCAGATGATATCCGGGTAGATGAAGGAACCTTTCATCATGATAAGGAATTTAATTACAACCGTGCCGTGATGCCAGCTGCGACAGGCAGTCTGGCTATCATTGCGTGCCGTTATGGAAGTCCCGACACCGCGTTGGATTATATGCATATGCTGCTCAATTCTTTCAGCTTTGCAACACCCGGAACGACATACGAAGTATCACCTGACTATGGAATGTTTGTGCAGGCATGGAATATCCGGGGAATCAATATACCCCTGATCCATTATTTTTTTGGCATAGATCCCATGGCTTATAAGAAAGAAATTAATCTGCGGCCGGATTTGCCGGATCAATGGGCGAATGCTTCAATAAAAAATGTCATCATCGGGGATAACCGGCTATCAGTTGATTACAGGAAATCAGGCGGGACGAAAGAATATACCATAATAAATACAAAACCCCTCTGGACGGTGAAATTGTATATTAGATCCGGTAACGCTGTATTATTAAATGGGAAAAGAGTAAAACCGGAAAATGGTTATATCATCTTAAATGAGAAACAAAACAGGGTTCAGATTATTTCTAAATAATTTCCACTCACATTTCAAATCGTTATTTTCTTTCCAGTACAGAGCCCTGCAAATATTTCAGCTTGGTGAATGATTCAATTTCTTTAAATCCCGCTTCCAGCCATTGTTGCTTGCATTGCGGATTAGCGTAAAGAATTTTCAGGGGGCGGTTTTTTCGCTCAAGACTTTCAAATACTCTCTGTATGAACTCATGCATAACAACAGAATCGAAAGGATTAAATAAGAATATTACACCTACCGAGTCGGGAATCCGGTAGTGACGGGCATCCGAACATTCGATGGTAACGTTTATATCCAGATACTTTCTTTTTATGCCCCTGCTTACCTGAACGGCTGTTTCACATAATCTTTTGCAAAAATCGATGCCGATAATATCTGTAAAACCATAGGCGGCCGCCATGGCCAGCAAACGGCCTTTACCGGATCCTACATCCAAAAAAGCCGATGAAAAATCTGCGGGCTGCAAATAGTTCAATAACCGGCTGGAAGTATAATAATTCAGGGGTTCGTAAATACTAACGTGCATACGATCTTCTGCAGATACAGCACCCCAAAGATTATCATGGCCAATGGTACGGATACCATATTTT
>DASSGT010000528.1:0-5050 GCA_035693345.1 Puia sp.
TCGGTCTTGCAGGCACTGCCATCGCCACGCTGGCGCTCAATAAATACCCGGATAAAAGCTAGTCTGTAACGGATTGAATCCGGTTCATCCGCTGTATGCATCAGGTAATATTACGATCGGCACGACCGGTGAGACCGCTGCGTATTGGAAGAATGGCAATCCGGTTTATCTGAATCAAACGGTTATACGAATACCAATGCCCTGGTCGCATCCCTCTCAAATCCGGTTATCCGAATGCTAATGGAATGGGCATTGTCGTTGCGCCGGAATAATATTCAGGCTGTCGGCCGTTTTTATTTTGTATATCCCGTAAGACCCCGCATGGACACGACGATATAATGATTATCGTATAGGTATTTCATACAATTTTCAAAGACCGAGGTTGAAGTGCTTAATGCATCGTGCGCAAGATCCGGCACGCCGTGAACCGTAATTACCACAACATGGCCGTTTTTGGCAAAGGCAAACGCATCAATGATTTCCTGTTCATTGTGTTCATTCAGCGTAAAGCTGGGAATATAATAAGCACCATCGTACGCCGGGAAATAGGCGTGGTTGCCGCCTGCGCGGGCAGTAGTATATCCAAGCCGGTTGATCACCGGGATTTTCGTCGCGTCCGTTATAAAATCCGGATAAGCCATGCTGGTGGGTTTGGGAATTTTAAAAGTATCGCATTTACGTTCTATATACAGTAGTTCTGATTTCAGTGAGTCGTTGCTCAGGTGGTCGATACGGGCATGATGCCAGCCAAGGTTGCCGATCTCGAATCCCATATCCGATAATTTTTTCATATCGTACCAGCTCATATATTTTGTTGTATCGCCGAAGTCGGGCGGATACTCGCATACATAAAAGGTGGCTCCAAAGCCATATTTTTTCAACAGCGGGGCTACATAACTATAATGACTTTGTGACGCATCGTCGAAGGTGAGCACGACGATTTTATCCGGGGGTTTTTTCTGGGAAAAACAGATTGATACATTCAGCATCAACAAAGCGAGTAATATTTTTCTTGCCATAAAAATAAAATTACCACAAATTATGCCATCTGTAAGTCCCATCTTAGTCAAATGCTTTAAGTCAAAACGCAATAGATTGAATTCTGAAATGCACAAAACAGTGTAATTTTAAAACTAATCACGATTGCAATGACCAAAAAATCACCAAGAAAAATAATCATCCTTTTTCTATTAATTGCGGATATATTCTGCATGTCTGCCCGGTCTCAGTCTGCCCACGCTTCTCTTCCCCGTTTATTAATACGACTCGACGATATCGGAATGAGTCATTCTGTAAACATGGCCGTCGAAAGACTTGCCAAAACGGGCATTCCGTTTTCAGCCTCCGTACAGTTTGCCTGTCCCTGGTACCAGGAAGCCGTGGCTATTCTGAAAAAATATCCGAATGTGAGCATCGGCGTTCATCTTACACTGACCTCTGAATGGCGGGGTTATCGCTGGGGACCCGTTACGGGCAGAACAGCAGTACCCAGCCTCGTGGATTCAGTTGGATATTTTTATCAGTCAACTTCGGCATTTGGAAACAGTGGCTATAAATTAGATGAAGTGGAAACAGAACTCTCGGCACAGATTGAGCGTGCACTGGCGTCCGGATTAACCATCTCGTATATAGATCCCCATATGGGCGTTGCGCTATCTACTCCGGAACTCAGGGCTTTAACAGAAAAGCTTGCACACAAGTACAAGCTCGCGATATCTCCGCTCAGCAATGTTTCGTATTTTGGAGAAACTTATATGGAAATGTGGGGTGAACCGGTGAAAACAAAAAAGTCTGCCTTTCTCTATTATGTCAATCACCTCGATCCAAAAAAACCCAACCTCGTCGTGATTCATACAGCAACACCTGGAGCGGAAATTGACGCTCTGTACGATATGAATGCCAGCGAAATGAATTCACCGGAAGGCAAGCCGCTATCAGGTCTGCACCGTCAGACAGAATTAAATATGTTACTCTCTCCAGAATTCAGGGATCTGATCGGAAAGAAGTTCACACTGATCAATTACAAACAATTACTTGCAGGAAAAGATATCAATATCCTGGTGCCCGTAAAAGTAGAAATGAATAAAGGATAATAAACACATGTTAAGAATATTCCGAAACAATCACATCATCCTTCCCGCCCTCACAGCCCTCCTGCCTGCCTTTCATCCGGCCATCGGGTATGCGCAGGCCGGCAATCCGGCAGTCGCTCATCTTCAGTATGCACTTATAGGTGATTTCAAATTGGAAAATGGCCGCTCGATCGATCAATGCACAATAGCCTATCAGACTTTTGGAAAACTAAACAGGGAAAAAAATAATGTTGTCCTCTTCCCTACCTGGTTCACCGGCACGAGTATGAATTTGTTACCATTCGTTCCCGGAAAGATGATAGATACGAACAGGTTTTTTCTGATCTTGGTGGATGCATTAGGCGACGGCCTCTCCAGCTCGCCGTCTAACAGTCAGACGCAACCGGGAATAAAATTTCCCGCTTTTTCGATCCGGGATATGGTTGAATCACAACATGTTTTTCTAACCGCGCATCTGCATATTGATCATCTGTATGCTGTTTCCGGGGTTTCCATGGGAGGCATGCAGTCTTTCCAGTGGGCCGTTTCCTATCCGGGATTTGAGATAAGATCATCCCAATTTCCCGTTCCCCACAATTGAACGCAGCCGATCTGTTGCTCTGGAATGGTGAATTGCAGGGCATACAAAGTGATACTGCATTCCATGATGGAAACTATACCGGTCACCCGCCCATGCCTTCCGTTACGATACTGCATGAGTTTGCTGTTCATACACCTGCCTGGTTCGCAGATTCGATATCGCGCGACCGCTTCGATGTCTGGTTGAAGAGCATTATCGCAAACGATCAATTCGACTGGAATAACCGTATTTATCAACTCCGCGCCATGATCGGCCACGACATAACAAAAAACCAGGAAGGATCACTTCAGAATACCACAAAACAGATCCGGGCCAGGATGCTGATCATCGTTGGCGGACAGGATCATATGGTCAATCCCTCTCCCGCCATAAAAATGGCAGGTATTTTAGATTCACAATTACTAATACTAAAAACCGATTGCGGCCATGCCGTACTGGACTGCGAACTGGAAAAAATCATCGCAGCCATGCATAAGTTTCTGAACTGAGATCCTATTTTTTCGGCATCACAAAAATGGCCGGGTCGATATCGCGGTTCAGATCCATCATTTTGGTAGTCGACGTAATAGCAAGTCCGGGGTAAGTCACTTCCGAAACAAAAGTCATAAGCAAACCAATATTCGTTTTCTGATAATCAGAGGTCACGATGGAGATTTCCAGGGGCTGTCCGGATACAGTCACTTTAATGGCCGTTTTGAGAAGCAACCAGGAAGCTGCATCAATATAACAATCGATTTCAGTACTGTCATTGGCATTGAGTTTAAGTTTAAATACATCTCCATTATTAAACTTCTCTTTACCAGCCAGTTCCAGTTTATATCCTTTCGTAGCATAATTGTACAGAGGGCCTTTCAGGTCGTAGGTCATCGCACCCAAACCCACCTGTCCGGCAGGCATCGGCGCAGGTTCGGTTATACCTGCCAGTGGGTTCACCGTCCATCCCGCTCCCACGGTGTAGCAATTAATTATTTTTTGTCCGTTGAAGTTCATCTCGCTCCGGGATGCTTTCCCATCGATCACCGAAGAAACAAAAGGAGCGGGATTATTCATGATATTCATTTCTCCTTCCGAATACGCGGTTTTCAGCGTCTCTAATTTTGCTTTCCCGCCGATCGCATCAAAATATTTATTTACGATTTCGTCCGCCGTTTGCGCTCTTGTCTGCGCAATCAGCAAAATTCCGATACATAAAGAAGCTAATTTTTTCATATGCCCGTTTTAAGTGTTTTATTTTTTGATGTCAAAAGCCAGGAGAACATTTCCCTTCGTTTGTCCAAACATACCATAACCGGAATTCACAATCAGCATCCCATCAGAAATCACGGGTGCCGGTCCGTCAATCGATCCGCCGCTTCCTTCAATTCCGTTTACGGTTTCAAAATGAACAGACGTATTAAAATCCCAGATTATTTTTCCGTCCTTCGAATCATAACCCCTCACATGTCCATCCAGGGAACCCGCAAATACGATTCCCGGTATCACGGCCGGCGCAGCCGAGTTGTTCGCAAAACAATTTTCTTTTTCAGGACAGGATGGATTGGCTGTTTTCCAAATGATACCGCCTGTATTCACATCCAGCGCATAAATTCCCGGCGACGCTTTCCAGGTAGTATCCTTTTTATCCAGTCCAAAGAACTGATCGGAATTGGCCGCATAAACATATTTTCCATCGGTGGCCATGCCCCAGTGAATACCGCCCAGGGTCCCTCCTTTCCCGATTCTTGTCTCCCAGATTTTCTTTCCATTATCAGGCGACAAACAAAACACGATGCCTGATTTTTGTCCAATCAGCAGAATATCTTTTCCGTTTTTATCACGCGTAAGAATGGGTGCCATACCAAAGTCAAGATCAGGACCCGCCTTCTCTGGACAATTTAAAAAGTAGGGACAGGCCGCATTATATGTATCACCCCGGGTCGCCTGAAAATTCCATTTCAGTTTACCCGTTTTCATATCCAGCGCCTGCACCGCGTCACTATTCATTGTTGCAGGGTTTGTATAATTTTCGCCGGTTCCGATATAAACCAAACCCCTTTTCAAATCAATCGTTGGACTGCACCACACAGGAGCGCCGGACGGCCCGTAAAATGGTTTCCCGTTTTTCTTCTTTCCTGATTCAATGGCCGCTTCGGTAATTACCCGGTGATGCCAGATTTCCTCTCCCGTTGCGGCATTCAACGCCACCAATCCTCCCGAGGAAAAACAACAGGCATAATTTCCGTCTGCTGCCGAAGCCACTTCAAGTGAAGAAATCGGCACATACACGATCCCGCCGGCAACAGTCACCGATCCGGTAACGGCAGATTGTGATTCATAACCCGCTCTTGTTTTCCAGATCTCCTTCCCTGTTCTCACGTCTACTGCATACACATTGGTA
>DASSGT010000529.1:0-2344 GCA_035693345.1 Puia sp.
CCATTCCAGGCGAGCATGTTCATTTTTAGTTTGCCGACAAACAGATCTCTGATTTCATCTGGCGTAAACCCACTGGCTAAAAAAGCACCGGCGATGGACCCGGCACTTGTACCGGCAATTTCAGAGGGGTAAATATCCTGCTCATGGAACGCTTTCATTGCACCTAAATGTGCAAAACCGCGACACCCGCCACCGGACAGAACAAAAGGTCTTTTCTGCATATACATATAATTAAGGTAAATGAAATTTGTTTTTGGAATGATATATCTTAACCAGCACTAACCCGGCCGCAAGAGCTTAACTACTGATCTTCCCCTCAGCAAGTCATGGTTAAAGGTAAAGGAATAGTCAGTTTAACAGTTTCAGCCCTCTTGCATTGAGAACGCCGTGTAAAAACAAATCATTTATATTTTCAATAATATTGTTTACATCTGCATAAGAAGTGTCGCCTTCCAGTACGTTTTGTATTTGCCAGCAATAAAGCCATCCGGTATTTCTTTTAGTAATAGCGTATCTGAAAATATCTTCTGTTATCCCGCGGTTTAAACAACGTTCGAGATACGGGACTAATGAATGATCTCTGAAAACAATCAACTGGTTGTATACCACTGGAAAATATTTTTTCAGGTCCCTTATGAATATTGGGGTCAAAACCTTAAGCACATGAAGAATATGTTTGGAGAAGTTCTCTAACTCCTTCACCGCATTTGGCGAAATATCCGGGCATAACCGCATATATTTACTCGTCTTCAGGATTAATTTCTGTATGATCATTTTTACCATCATTTCCTTACTCTCAAAATTCATGTAAAGTGTTTTTTTGGAAATACCGGAGCAGGAAGCGATGTCGTCCATTGATACGGAGTGCAACCCATTCTGCATAAAAAGGGTTGTCGCTTTCTCAACTATATTATTTGTACTTTTTTTCATAATAAATTCACAATGCAAGATGAAGCGACAAAGCTTCTTGAGAAAGGTCTTAGTTTCGGCAAGTTTGGTGAAAAAGTCGGCTGCAGATGAGTAAATATGTTTTCTTCAGCGAATTCTGAAATAATCTTAAGGTGTAAGACGATATTCCTTTGGCGACAGGCCAGTGTGTCTTTTAAAATATTTGCCAAAGATTGATTGGTCGCTGAAATGGAGTTCATCAGCTATTTCTGCAATGCTTAATGAAGGATTATCCAATAGAAGTCTTGCCTCCAGTAAAACGAAATCATCAATAATTTCGCCGGCTGTTTTGCCCGTAATCTCCTTCACTGCTTCGGTAAGATATTTGGATGTAATGTTGAGCTGTTCTGCATAAGTGGTTACATTTCGAAGAGAACGGAATTGCTTTTGCACCAGCTGTGTAAAAGTCTTAACAAGGTTTTCTTTTCTCGTAACATGATGCTGAAATGGCACGGCATATTTTTTACTCAGGCCGTAGAGTTCATATAGATAAATATAAAAGGTATGATACAGGAGTTCTTACCATATGCATGCTCACTCAATGAAATAACCCTGTTATTCAGTTGTTTTATTAAAAGTTGCACAGAGGATGCATCCTTTCTGTCAAGATTCCAATGCGGCGAAAACTGTGAGGAAAAATAATCAAGCAATTCTATAGCATTTTTTGGCATTCCAATGGATGTCAGGAATTCTATAGTAAAATTGACACCCGATATAAGACTATCTTTTGAAACCCTGTTAACTTTTTTTATTGAAGTGGGAGCGATAATAACCAGGCTATTTTGCATTGCTGTATATTCCTCCAGGTTCAATGAGAAAGTAAGCTCTCCCCTGACTATAAGAAGAACGGTGAGGAAATCGGACCGGAAATGAAATTTGAAGAGATCCTGTTCATAAAATGGCTGATTGTATCTCACCGAAAATCCACGTATATCAGGATTCGCATTGAATTCCGGACCAGTCAAAAATTCTGTATGTTTATAGAAGGATGTTTTGGCGGGTTGCTTCGGCATAACCAAAAATTATTCAAATTTATGATATTGTCAGATCTTCTATGCTCACATAAATCAAGCGCTGACTGGGTCTCCGTCATAAGAACACGATCGATACTTCCAAAGTAATTCTCAAATTTGAAGAGCAGGGATTTTAATACCGTACATTTGAGAAAACCGGAATAGATATAGTATGCAAACCTTCAAGTGTCTAATCCTGTTTTTGCCTTTCTGTATTCAGTCTGATGTTTTACAAAAAACAAATCCCCTCATAACAACGAAAGAAGTTATTTATCATTCAGGCGACAAAACCTGTAAAGGATATATTGCCTATGATGAAAATATAAAAGGGAAACGACCGGTGATTATCATTGTTCATGAGTGGTGGGGGCTAAATGACTATG
>DASSGT010000530.1:0-2908 GCA_035693345.1 Puia sp.
CTTCTGTAATAATAAAAAGGTGCGCATAGGATTTCGCTTTGCGGATGGTAGAACTATATTCTTTCAATAAAGCGGCGCTTTGTCGCAGTAGTTTAACACCAATTCCCCGCTGATGCGGATGAATCTTTCTATGGGGAGTTACACCGGAGGCCGCATATTCGATGGATGAATGAAAAGACAGCGATTTAAAAAACCGCACAAGTTCGTGCAGTTCACGCAATTCGTTTTCGCGGTAGTCAGCAATATCCGATTGCAGGCTCATGAAATGAAGATACTAAATATGTTAGTACCTGCCGCGGGATTTACATGGCAGGATGTGGACACATATCCGGATGAAGATCCCGCCGCCGTTTGCATAACGATTGCAATAGATCCGGATTTTAATTATTATTCGGAAATTTAGGATGTTTAAAATAACTATCCCATGGATTCAGTTCCGGAAAAAGATCAGGATACACAGAATTTTGCAAGAGCCGAAATGCTGATTCGAAAACCGGTGAAGGAAGTATTTGAAGCCATCATCGATCCGGCAGTCACCACCAAATTCTGGTTTACAAAAAGCAGTGGCAGGCTGGATGAAAATAAGAGCGTGGATTGGGTTTGGGAAATGTACAATCATAGCGTTCCGGTATTTGTAAAGTCCATTCAGCCTCCGAAAAAAATTATTATGGATTGGGGAAATGGCGGGGACCTGACGACGGTTGAATGGACTTTCAAAAATATCAATGACAATGAAACTTTTGTAAGTATCGTTCAAAATGGTTTTAAGGGAACCCCGGATACACTCATTTCACAGGTTCGGGATTCAACCGAAGGATTTACAATCGTGCTGGCGGGTATGAAAGCCTGGCTGGAACACGGCCTTCGGCTCAATCTGGTGGCGGACAGATTTCCGCGATGACGAATAAAACAGACCGATGACAATTTTTGCGGAAACGCCCAGGACCATTTTAAGAGAAATTAGTATGGACGATGTGGATCCTTTTTTTGAAATGGATTCAGATCCCGAGGTGCACAAATATCTGGGGACCCGGCCAGTGGAGAACAGAGATCAGATTATCGAAACGATCCATTATGTAAAGCAACAATATATTGACAATGGAATCGGCCGCTGGGCCATTGCCGAAAAATCAACAAACAGATTTATTGGCTGGACGGGTCTCAAACTGGTGAAAGATTTGATAAACAATCAGACGGATTATTATGATCTCGGTTACCGGCTGATCAGAAAACTCTGGGGTCAAGGGTACGCGACTGAAACCGCCCGGGCCTCTTTGCTTTATGGATTTGACAAATTGAACCTGAATGAAATCATAGCCACGGTCAATTGTGACAATGCGGCATCAAAAAAGATTGTTGAAAAACTCGGGTTTACACTTTGCGAAACTTTTTACCTGCACGAACTAAAACATGACTGGTATAAAATAAGTAAAAACCACTGGACAGACGTGCTGAACAACAAAATCCATCTTTATGACAACACAGGCAGAAAATGAAATGCAGGTCCGGAACCTGATAGAGAATTGGGCGAAGGCAGTTCGGCAGAAAAACATAGACGGAATACTCGCCTTTCATTCGGAGAACCTTGTCATGTACGACGTTCCTGAACCGTTTCAATCTGTCGGATTGGAAGCATATCGCAAAACCTGGGACATCTTCTTTAAATACACAAAGCCGGGGGTCTTTGATATCCACGAGATACATATTATCGCTGCGGATGATGTTGCCTTTGTCTTCGGCAGAATGCAATGTTCAGACAAAGCCGGCCGTGAGGACTATATTCCTTTAAATTTTAGAATAACCATTGGCTTAAAAAAGATGAATGGTCAATGGATGATCCTGCACGAACATCATTCAATCCCTGCACTACAGGGGCAATAAAAAAGATTTGATAATCTGTCAGCTATCCCGGCATGATCGGAACAGTGCAAAACTGTATCACAAACTGTATCATCTACGGACATTTTAATAAGGGGGATTTTATCATTGGATTCATTTTCAGTTATTTATAATACTGGCATTTATTTAGAGCCATTCGGACTATGCTAAAGAATTTCTTCAAAATCACCTTCCGGAATATCAGCCGTAACAAAGGATTTTCTGTTCTGAATATTGGCGGACTTGCGATCGGCATGGCCAGCGCATTGCTCGTTTTGTTATGGGTGCAGAACGAACTGAGTTTTGACAGTGAATATAAAAACAGCGACCGCTTGTACCAGGCCTGGAACCGGAATATGGGGAATGACGGCCTGCATTGCTGGAACAATACAATGAAAATACTGGGACCGACACTGAAAAAAGATTTTCCTGAAGTAGAAGGCACCAGTCGTGTAAACTGGGATGCGACCATCTTATTTACGCGCGGAGAAAAAAAACTGAATGTAGTGGGAACGATGGTAGATCCGGATTTCCTGACCATGTTTGAATTTCCGTTTCTCAAAGGTAACCGGAAAACAGCGCTGAATAATCCGGATAATATCGTTATCACGGAGAAATTATCACGGCAGATGTTCGGAAAGGAAGACGCCATGGGCAAAATTCTCCGGCTTGATAATAAATACGATTTCAGGGTCAGCGCAGTGATGAAGGATCTCCCCAACAACACAGAATTTGATTTTCAATACCTGTTGCCATGGTCCTATATGCATACCATTCAGCAGGACGATAGTAGCTGGGACAAAAACTCCACCCATAATTATTTAATGTTAAAACCTAACGCTGATCTGAAGGCATTCAATGCAAAAATTAAGAACATCCTTAAAAAATACGGTAACCCCGACTGGACCACTGAAATGTTTTTGTATCCCGTCAGCCGTTTGCATTTGTATTCAGAGTTCGTGAACGGAATTCCTACAGGCGGCAAAATAGAAATGGTCAGGGTGTTTATCCTGATCGCCGGACTTATTTT
>DASSGT010000531.1:0-2308 GCA_035693345.1 Puia sp.
AGCGATGGCTAAGCAATTATTTTTATGGAGGAATCTATTCTCTCCAGTACAATCATAAATCGACCGCGCTGACACTGGGTGGCGGATGGACTGAATATGACGGAGGCCATTATGGAAATGTAATCTGGGCCTCCGCCGGCGGCGTTCAGCCAGACTATGAATATTATAATGTACCTGCAAAAAAAACCGACTTCAACATATACACAAAATGGCAGCAACAACTCGGCGAACGATTTACAAGTTTTATTGATCTTCAGTGGCGCCAGGTAAATTACTGGATCAATGGTTTTGACAATAACCCTTCCATCATTCTTTTCAACCGGTATAATTTTTTCAACCCGAAGGCCGGTATCTCATGGATCAACGGACCCATGCAGGCATATTTTTCATTCTCCCGAGCAACGCATGAGCCAAACCGTGACGACTTTGAAACGGGTAATACAGAACAGCCAAAGCCTGAAACGGTCAATGATTTTGAAATCGGTCTGAGCAAAAAAACCCCCGGATATAATTGGGGTATTACAGGATATTATATGTTGTACAGGAACGAACTGGTACTCACCGGGAAAATCAATGATGTGGGCGAATATACTAGGACCAATACGCCCAGGAGCTGGAGACTTGGAGTCGAATTACAGGGAGGAATTAAACCTGTAAAATGGTTCCAGGCGTCCGGCAATCTCACCATCAGTCAGAACAAAATTTCGAATTACACATCTTACGTCGATGATTATGATAACGGAGGCCAGATTGGCACAACCTTTCAGAAAACAGATATGGCCCTGTCACCGAACTTTATTGCCGCCGGTACGATCAGTTTTTACCCTACATCGGTATTAGAAATCAGCCTGCCTGCCAAATTCGTTGGCAACAGTTATCTGGATAATACGCAGAGCGATCAAAGACGAATCACCAATTATTATTTGCAGCAGGTACGTATTATTTATTCGCCGAAATTAAGATCGAAGGCGGCAGTTGATTTTGCTTTTTACCTGAACAATGTTTTCAACAAAAGATATGAATCAACCGGATATACGTACGGATATTATTCAGGAGGTACTCTGGTGAATGAAAATTTCCTGTTTCCGCAGGCGGGAACCAATTTTATTTTTTCGGTGAATATCAGGATCTGATTTAGTGTGGTGAATGTGGGAAGAGTGAGGAAGGTGAAAATGTAAAAGTTGAGTTTGGAAGGGATAGTTTGGGATTGAGAACAATCATATTTTGATTATTACATACATTTCTGTGATTATAACAACCATAATTTGTGTTCATAATAACCATTTTTTACAGTGAAAACACTTATTCAATAAAATCCATTTGCAATAATCTTGTCTTTTATTAATTGAACCGGGATTATAAAAGATGCAGGAAAATATTGCGCTAAATAAATCGATTGGTTTTTCTGTTGCCATCAGGAATTATTGTAACGCTTTGTATGGCAAGAAAGAGACAAACATTGCAACTCAATTACTTCGATCCGGAATGGCCATTGGAGCGAATATATCAGAAGCGCAACAAGCGGAAAGTCGTTCAGATTTCATCCACAAAATGAAAATCGCCGCCAAAGAAGCCAGTGAAACATCATACTGGCTTTCGATTTGTGAAAGATCAAATATCGCAGGATTTCAACAAGAACTAATGAATGAATTGACTGAGCTGATTGCTATTATTTCGAAAATTATAATAACGGCGAAAAAAAATGCATGAACAAATTCACAAATTAATCACCTCACTCCCAAACTATCCTTCCCAAACTATCCTTCCCAAACTCAACTCCCCCATTCTCACATTTCCCACCCTTCCCAAACTCACCACACTTTTTTGGGCTTTAAACTTTAATCTTTTCCCAAGCTAACATCCCGCCCTGCAGATTCTTTGTATTCGTGAATCCCATCATTTCCAGGATCTGACAGGCCTGCCCGCTCCTGTTTCCGCTGCGACAGTATAAAATCAATTCCTGATCTTTCAGGGGTTCCAGCTGATCGACATCCATCGCCTGAATTCTTCCGAGTGGAATCAGTTCACCTCCAATATTGAAATCGTCGTGTTCCGAAGGTTCGCGAACATCCACCAGATTTAATTTTTCGCCCTTCGAAATGCGTTCGTGTAATTCAGTAACAGAAATCAATTGCATGATTAGAATTTGAACATTCGTTATGGTTTCAACACATGAGTGCTGTCATTGCGCTCCTTTTTTAATGCGCTCAGCCAAATATCTATAATTTGGCCCTGACGGATGTGATTCACCTGATTATTATAATCAAAACGATCGGGATTCTGACGGTATACAAACGCACCCATGGTG
>DASSGT010000532.1:0-5299 GCA_035693345.1 Puia sp.
TCGGCCGGAATCTGGTCCAGCGTCAAAGTAGTTGGCCGGCCGTCGATATAAAGTAATGGTGGTGCATTCCTGAGGGTCAGATTGCCGTCAATGTCCACATTTACAGAAGGAACATTTTTCATTACATCCATCGCGGTGCCCCCTGCATTTACAAGGTCTTTTTCTACATTGTATACTTTTTTATCGATGTCCAGTTTCAATGTTGACTTGGTCGCACTTACGGTTACCGTTTGCAATTGTGCTACATCAGTTGCCATCCTGATATTTCCCAGATCTTTATCAAAGCCATTGATGGTACTGCTCATGGCATTCACTGCCTGGGCAGGATCCGATACGTTTTTCGGCACGCCTCCCGGAGGCATTTTCATCTGGAACATGATGATTTGCTCAACAGGTTTATACCCGGTCGCAGATATTTTTAATTTTAATGCACCAAAAATGGGCAGATCTTCAAAACTGAATTCTCCTTTTGCATTGCTTGTAAGACCCTTCAACAAAACCTGTTTTGATTTTTTGGTTGCGGAATCATACTTATTGTGCAGTAATAACACAGTTGCTTCAGAAATGGGATGGCCGCTGCTATCCATCAGTTTGCCATATACATGACCCATATTCGGTGCGCCCTTACCTGTGCCACCCGTAGGGAACTGGGCATTCACAGTGACACCGCACAAAAAACTAAACGCCAGCAACAACAAATATTTCATAAAATCATTTTGGTAATGTAAAACTAATCCGGTGTAACCGTATTCTATACCGAATTGAGACGAGCGGTTAAAATCCCGCGACCAAATGCAGGCATCATTTGGTTCCCTGTCCAATCTCACGCATCAGGTCATCCTTATAAAGGTCGCTGAGCGGTAATTCCAGATCGCCCAGAAAAACCGAATTTCTGCGAATGGCTGTTACATGTGACAGCGAAATGATATATGATTTATGAATGCGGAAAAATTTCCCCGGAGGAAGTTTCTCTTCAATCGACTTGAGACTCATACGAATAATCTGTGGCTTGGTTTCTCCCAAATGAATTTTCAGATAATCCTTCAGGCCTTCTATCATCCGGATATCGGAAAAATTTATTTTTACCAACCCATATTCCGCGTTGACAAAAAAATATTCCGGCCACGTGTGTGTCTCACCCGGCACATTTTTTTTCAGGCGGTAATAGTCGATCGCCTTATTGCAGGCTTTTAAAAAACGTTCAAATGGAACGGGCTTGACCAGATAGTCAATCACATCCAGATTAAATCCCTCCAATGCATATTTCTCATAGGCTGTTATCAGAATGACCATTGGCCTGATAGAAAGCGATTGCAGTAATTGTAACCCTGTAAGTCCCGGCATTTGAATATCCAGAAAAATCAGATCTACTTCCTGCCGGTTTAAAATCACCAGCGCTTCCATAGCTGTACTACATGAAGCAACGAGTTCCAATGTCGGCACCTGGCGGATATTGTCCAGTAAAAGCGCCAATGCCAGTGGCTCGTCGTCAACTGCAATACATTTCATTGTCAATGAAGTTTAATCTGTAGAGAAACATCATACCAGCCATTCTCCTTATTGATAGACAGGATATGTTTCTGATCGTACAGCAAATTTAACCTCCGGATCACATTCTGCAACCCGATTCCGGAAGTGCGATCTTTTATCTCTTCATTTTTCGGATCAAATTTATTTTTCACCCGGAAATCGATCAGCCCTTCGGAAATTTTTAAATAGATATCTATCACAGGATCGTCGATAGTTCCGGTTCCATGCTTAAAAGCATTTTCAATAAATGGGATCAGCAGCATCGGTTCGATCAGCTGATTATCCCCCGGATCCATATTCTCCCTGATATTTAGCGATTTGGCATAACGGATTTTCTGCAATTCGATATAGCTGTTTACGTATTCTATTTCGCGAAGAAGTGTGACCCGCGTTTCATCCGATTCATATAACATATATCGCATCAGCCCGGAAAGCCGGATGAGGGAGGGCTCGAGTTGATCCGATTTCAGACGGGCCATGGCCACCATATTATTCAGAACGTTGAATAAGAAATGCGGACTTACCTGGGATCTCAGGAATGAAAGCTCGGTTTTCAGGTTTTCGTTTTCTCTTTCTTTCATTCTTTGTTCAGTACTGATCTTGTCAGTAACAAACCAGTAAACCGTGCTCATCGCCCAGATGAATAAAAAGGGGAAAATTACAAAAAGATAATCCCGATGAAATCCGGGTCTTTCACCTTCTCTGGGAAAAATATATATAGCGGTAATAAAAGCCGCCATGAGAAAGACAATCAGAAAGATATAAATACTGATTTTTTTCCTATTTAGAAATTTCGGGATCAGTACGAGTAAATTAAAATAGAAGAAAATAATCCAGCATGCATCAAAAATCAGAAACCGTGTCCTGAACATGGCTCTGAAATTCACCTGTTGCTGATCGGGTTCCCGGTGAAAAAGTGTAGGTAACGTGAATAAAACCACCCAGGCCAGAACGTGAAAAAAAACAATCGCAACCTTGGATCTGTACCAGCGTGTACTCATGGAAAATGCATCTGATGCAATGTCGGAATATATTGCTTATCAGGTATGTTATTGCGACAAACCATGCATTTCCTGAGATAAAAGGCCTCAAAGCGCAAAGCGTAAAGCGCAAAGCGTAAGGCGATTGACCTTTTAGGAGGCGTATTGAAAGGTGGTAAATAACCCCTTCCACAAACCAGATTGCCCTGGCTTTACGCTTTACGCTTTGCGCTTTACGCTTTATTCCGCTCTCAGACTGGTAACCGGGTTCTTAAAGGCCGCTTTGATTGCCTGGAAACTAATCGTTAATAACGTAATGGTGATGACAGAAAGCCCGGCGATTAAAAAAACACCGACTCCCATCGGAATTCTGTAGGCAAATCCGTTTAACCACTGATTCATAATCCACCAGGAAATGGGAACGGCAATGAATATCGCTACCAATACCTGCCGGAATAAATCCCTTGATAGCATGAATGCGATATTCGGCACGGTGGCTCCGATCACTTTACGAATTCCGATTTCCTTTTGTCTTTTTTGTGCAGTAAATGCGGTAAGCCCGAACAATCCAAGACAGGAGATCAATATCGCCAGCCCGGCAAAATATTTTGATAAAATACCCACCCTCCACTCTGACGCGTATTGCCTGTCATATAATTCATCTACAAAGTGGAAATCGAAGGGGAAACCGGGATTATATTGTTCATACAAATTCCTGATCCTTTCCACAGTCTCCGCCTCTCTTCCGGCCTGCACCCGGATCATCAGTTTATTCCACGGCGAAGAATCCTGTTTGATTAATCGCATATAGAGTGGTTTCACCGTTTCACGAAGGGATTCGAAATGAAAGTCTCTCACAACTCCGATGATTTGCTTCGGATTGCCAAATAATGTAACATTTTTTCCTACCGGGTTTTTGAAACCCATGATGCGCGCTGCTTCTTCATTTATAATGATGTTATTCGTCTCATCCCCATAATTCTTTGAAAAACTTCTGCCTTCCGCCATTTTCATTCCCATGGTTTCAACAAAATCGTAGCTACCGCCAAAACCTTCAAAATAAATATACTCATTGGGTGATTTCCCTTCCCATTCAAGCCCGTTGTCTCCGTAATTGCGTCCTACCATGACGTTATAGGTAAAAGAGGCATTCACCACACCGGGAACTTTTTTTAATTGTGCAACAAAATTCTCTTCATTCGCAATCAGTTTTCCCTCACAATCCATACGCAGCACATGATCTTTTTGATATCCCAGATCTTTGTTTTGTATAAATTGAATCTGACGATAAATAACGAGTACCCCAACTATCATAAAAATCGAAATCGCAAACTGGAAAATAACAAGCCCCCGGCGTGCCCACAATTCTCCAATAGAATTGCGCATTTTCCCCTTTAGAATCATGATCGGATTAAAACCCGCAAGGTAGAGGGCAGGATAACTTCCGGAAATTATTCCTGTAAACAAACTGATGCCCGTCAAACCCGCTAGCAGGCTCCCGTCCAATTGAAGCATGATCTCCTTACCAGTGATCCGGTTGAATTGCGGCAACAAAAGAAATACCAGTCCTATGGCAATCAGGACAGCAATAAATGTCAACAGAATGGATTCGCCCAGAAATTGAAAGATGAGCTGCCGTTTACCCGCCCCTACAACTTTCTTTATTCCGACTTCTTTCAACCTGCGGGAGGCTTTGGCAGTTGAAAGGTTCATAAAATTGATACAGGCTATGGCAAGTATGAATAACGCGATGATAGAAAATAATTTCACGTTTACGATACGGCCACCGATCCGGTTCCCATGGTCAAAACTATTCTGGAGATAATTGTCCGAAAAACGAATGGCGAAAGGTGAGCGGCTGGTATCGCCACTGCTTTTTTTAATTAACCCGGCAATTCTTTTATTAAAAGCATCGACGTCTGATCCTTTTTTGAGTACGACAAAATTATGCGGGCCTGTATTGCCCCAGCTGGTTACCCAGGGTTGAATTTGTTTATAGTATTCAAATGACAAAAGAAAATCAAATTGTTCTGAGCTGCGAACCGGCACTTTTTGAAAAATGCCACTCACGAAAAAAATCTGATTCTGCTGAAAAATAATTTTCCTGCCGGTTAGATTCTGAGTCGTATTAAACAGCTTCATGGCAAGTTCGTCCGAAATGACAATATTCATCTTGTCTGCCAGCACTCTGTCCGGCTTTCCGTCTATCAGTTTAAAAGAAAAAATATTAAAATAATCTTTCCCAACATACTGTCCGGTTGCCTTCAGATTTTTATCACCCACACTCAGGGTAAATTTTTGGAACCAGGATGCGGGAGCCTCGGCGGCTGCATATTCTACATCCGGATTCTGTGCCGCAATGGTTTCTGCTAACATTCCGGAGCTCTCATCAGCAATAAAAACTTCGCCCTTCCCCTTGCGTTTTTCCATCAGCTGATATAGCCTCGCATCTTTTTCATGGAATTTGTCAAACTGGTATTCGTCGTGGACCCATAAATAAATTAATATAGCGCAGGTGAGCCCGGTCGCAAGACCGAGAAGGTTTAAAAAAGTGAATTGGCGATCTTTGATCAGATTACGCCAGGCAATTTTCAGATTATTCTTAAACATTTTTATATAAAATAATGGTTGAATCCCAATCCTCCAATCCGGTGCCATTTTTATAATCCCATGATTATCACACAAGCACAAATGGATCGTTTCAAAACTTGTCCGCTTATGGACAACCTGCGTGCGTTTTTGAAATCCGTATCAGGTTTTGCTTAAACTCTCATTCTGAACAGTCTGAT
>DASSGT010000533.1:0-2826 GCA_035693345.1 Puia sp.
TTTGGTCATCATCCTCTCTGGACCGGTGGAGGAAGAATGAAAGCTCCGGAAGGTGTCGAAATGAAAAGATTGTTCAGACCCATTTTTGAAAAATACAAGGTGGATGCCTATTTCAGCGGTCATGAGCACAATTTACAATTCATCAAGCCACCCGGATATACTAACTATTTTGTGTCTGGTGCAGGATCTGAAACCACGCCTGTCATCGTACACCCGGAAGGAGGTGTGTTTGCCAAATCTGAAAACGGATTTATGAATATAAGTCTCACTGCCGATAAAATGGAAGTCAATGTGATCAGTTTCACCGGCGAAAATTTATTTAACACGACAATCCTTCATAAATAATACAGATCATCAGGACGGGAGGTTCATGTTATGCATGATCAGTATAAGCCACCGGTTACCATCGCGGGTTATCAACAGGTTTGCCATTCCTTTACTAAATGGTATTTCTATTCCATCCGCTGCCTGTACGTCTTTCATTTCCCACCAGACATCCACCGCCAGAATATCATTGGTGATATACCTGATTTTTTTATCTGTAATATTCAGGGAGCTGTTTTTAAATCTGGTCGCAAAGGATTTCTCGTACAGTGTCTGAATCGCTTTTCTGCCAAAAACGTTCTTGCCAAACACATCGGTAAAATCGGCTTCTTCCGAAAAAGCTGCAGAGTACGTTTTGGCATCGTGTATATTCCAGGCTTTGGCCATGGCATCCAGCAGGGCCTGGATATTTTGTGAATCATGTACCATCTGGACGGTCTGACCCGTTGCGGACCAGACTATGCCAAAACAGAAAAAAGAGATAAATACATTTTTCATAATGCCACTAATATCCACCTTCTTTTTCCTCCATTTCAATTAAACCCGATTGTATTTTTTCGCGGATATTTCTTTCTGTTGATCCCAAAATGAATTGCATGCCGTCTTTATTGTTTAGCTTTTCAAACAATTTTTCATGATCAGCTGACTCCGCCAGCCATTCACGCAAAAGTCTTAGTTCGTCTTCACTCAATACAATACCAGCATGGTAATTACATAATACGTCCAATATCGGCTCCAGATCTTTCATAAAAAGTAATAATTTGCCCCGGAATCATTTTGATTTATACAATATACTGAAAAATGGAAGTCCGAACTGGCATGTGTATTGCAAACTACAGGAATGAGTCGTACCTTGCCACTCCCGGAACTAAAAGACCTGTCAATCTTGCAATACAAACCCGTTAAGTCCCTGGCTCAGTACAAATCGTATGAGAGCTACCTCGAAAAGCTTTTATGGATAAAAGAAAAATCCGAATCGGAAAAAGAATCGGTACAACACCTGATTTCATTGATCGGAAAATGGGACGCCGATCATATGACAAGTTCGTCGGTTATACCCAAAGCTCCCCTGCGGGATCCCATTGAAGTACTGGATAAACTGATGAAGGCAAATAAGATCAATGCAAGCGATCTCGCAACGACGCTTGGAATTAGTCAAAGTGGCATTTCTGATATTCTAAACTACAGGCAGGAGTTAACAGATGAACTCATTACAAAACTGTCTCAAAAGTTTAAGGTGCCGCTGGACGTTTTTGGAAAAGCGGTATAACCCGATTTTCCCAGGATTTACTTTCACTTTTTTAAATGGGAAGTCAATAAAGACAAATTTTCAATAAGTCTTCTTAGACATTGGTAACCAATAATGTAAGGTCAGTTTTTAAAATTGATAAGTCCTTCCAGAGTGGTTTCCATTTAAGAATTAGCATAAGACAACATTTAATACTCTTTTAAAACTCTTCCATTCCTCTTACAGGTCATTAAAGCATCAATAAATTTTGTTTGTGTTCTAATAAAACCGACTGATACTGGAATTAATAGGATCTTAAAATACTTCTCCATATACTCTTTACAATCAATTGTATTGCTGTCTTATATGTAAATTAACCTGATAGTTTTACAGCAGATAAGTTCGTAAACCTACGATAAAGATCGAGTGAAGCTGCTCTTTCAAAAGTTCAATCCATAGTTTAGTTTTGATATATCCAATCCGAAAGAAATAACCGATCCAATCCGAAGGAAACCATTATCCAAATCCTGCTGTAAAACTTTAAGATCCTATTTTAGAAAAACCGCTTCCGACATGAGCGGTTTTTTTATTTGAATTAATGTCTTGATATTATTGTCAATCATTTGATTATCATTTCATAACGTTAATTAACTAAAGAATTACTTTCTGAGATTATTTATCAACTGAATCTCAATTTCGTACCAATTAAAACGATTGTTGAATGGAAAGACTGAAGGAAATGGAATTAGAACTACTGATTACCATACGAAACAACGAGACAACAGAATCGAATCAATTCTACAAACTGTTCGAAAACCGGTGGCCGGAATATAGAGAATGTCTCAGTCTTTTATATAATAAGGGTCTGTTTGTAGACGGTGATCTTCAGGCTCTGCCCGGACTGAAAAAATATCAGCTGACAAAGCAGGGGAACGACAGAGTCAGTCAATTGTTGAGTGAACGCTCACATGCCGTTCATGTGAAACTGGCGCATCTCAGGCGGTCAAAAAATCTCGAATCTTCCCAAAGGGAACACTCCCAATTTGGATTATTTGCCTTCTTAACACATTTTTCCTTCCGGTTCAGGCGTCAGGCACACTAGCTCTGGTACCCCGACACCCTCTACATTCCGGACGCGAATAAATAAGCGGAATTCACCTGCGTGTAAATAATCGGAATTATCCTGCGTGTAAATAAGCGGAATTCACCTGCGTGAAGCAACATATTCTTTTCCCGGCTGTCTTTCCTTCGACGGCCTGATCGTTCATTCCATT
>DASSGT010000534.1:0-3220 GCA_035693345.1 Puia sp.
TGTGCTGGATTCAGATGATATTATATTCCGAAACCCGCGTGCAAAATCACCCGGTTCTTTGAAAGGAGAGATCTTATTTGAACACGTTGCCTTCGGTTATGACCAGGATACACCTGTTCTCAGAGATATTCATTTCACCATCAAAGCCGGCCAGCAAATTGGAATCTGTGGTCCCACAGGTGGCGGCAAGTCTACCGTTGTGAGCCTTATCCCGCGTTTCTACGATCCTTCAGACGGATCCGTGTTTATTGATGGCGTCAATATCATTGACTATATAATGGAAGATCTCAGGGCACAGATTGGATTTGTTTTACAGGATACGGTTTTATTCTATGGAAATATCCGGGACAATATCGCTTATGGAAAACCGGGAGCCACGGAAGAAGAAATCAGACAGGCGGCAAGACTCGCGTACGCAGATGAATTCATCAATAAAATGCCGAATGGTTTTGATACAATCGTTGGCGAAAAGGGCCTCACCTTATCCGGCGGACAACGACAACGCATTGGAATTGCAAGGGCGCTCATCCGGAATTCACCGATCCTGATCCTGGACGAACCAACGGCAGCGCTGGATAGCGAATCCGAAGAAGTTGTTATGAAAGCGCTGGAGGTTTTGATGAAAGGCCGGACAGTGATTACGATCGCGCACCGTTTGAGTACAATTCGTGATGCGGATAAGATTTTTGTATTAAAAGAAGGACTTATTGCGGAAGAAGGCACACATACAGAATTGATTGCCCGCGGTGGAATATATGCCGAACTCGACAGCATTCAGAACGGCACATTAGTCGCCAATCGAATTTTAGTAAACGCCTGAAATGGTTACGAAACATTCATTCATCACCAATTAAAAACGAAAAAATGAAAAAACAAGACAGTTTCATGAATGATCCTGACGAAAGAATAAATAATATCGTGCTGGTGCACGGAGCTTTCGCCGATGGATCTGGTTGGGAAGGAGTTTATAAGATCCTTACAAAAAAGGGTTACAATGTAAGTGTTGTAGCCAATCCAAATACCTCGCTGGCTGATGATGTTGATGCAACAAAACGCACGCTTGCGAGGCAAAAAGGACCTGTTGTTCTGGTTGGTCATTCCTATGGGGGTGCCGTTATCACAGAAGCAGGAAATACGGATAACGTGGCCGGTCTTGTATATGTTGCGGCATTTGCACCTGATGCAGGTGAAACACTGATCGCCTTACTGCCGACATTACCTCCGGCGCCCAATTCCGGAGTGGGGGCACCGGAAAACGGATACTTCTGGTATGATAAGGCAAAATTCCATAAAGGTTTTTGTGCCGAACTGAGTGAGGAAAAGGCAGCATTCATGTATGACTCCCAGGTGCCAAACGGAATACCCACTTTCGCGACACCGATCAGCAAAGCAGCCTGGAGATCCAAACCAAGCTGGTTTGTTGTTGCCACTCAGGATGAAACCATTCCACCTGACGCAGAACGCAACTTTGCAAAACGCGCCGGTTCAAAAGTTACTGAAATCAAGGGCTGTCACGTTGTATTTATGTCACATCCCGAAGAAGTAGCTGCAGTGATTGAAGCAGCTGCCAGCGAACTTGCGATGAAAGGAGAAATGGAATACGCTCATTAATGATCAACTGATGAAGACGCTTATTTTTTGAAGTTGATCCCGGACATCTGGGGTCACTTCAAAAAATGGGTGATGCTTCGAAATAATGCTGCTAAATAATTATTCCTTCCAATTCCAATTCCTGATCCCCGGGATATCCATAATGTTTTTTGAATAACATTTTGGTGCCTGATTATTAATTATAAAAACCAAATAAAATGGACAAGTCAAAAACAATAGTACTCATCCATGGAAATTTTGTAAACGACAAAACATGGACAGATTGGAAAAAATACTATGAACTGAAAGGGTATAAAGTTTATACCCCTGCAAATCCCGGACATGAAGGAACACCATTCGATCTTCGGAAAAAGGTGCATCCCGACTTAACCAGAACAGGTTTCATAGATGTTGTAAATAATATTAGCCGGTTGATTGACACCCTGCCTGAAAAACCTTTGGTGGTAGGACATTCTATGGCAGGAATGGTCGTCTTAAAATTAATTGAGCTGGGCAAAGTAGCAGCGGGAGTTAGTATCGACGGGGCTCCACCCAAAAATGTTTTCCCGCCCTACCAGACACTTAAAACAGTACTGCCGTCATTTGGGTTTTTCTCCTTCAAAAAATATTTCATGGGTAGTCGCAAATGGTACGACTATGCATTTTTTAATACAGTTTCTGATATGGATAAGAAAAAATTCTTTGAGGAATTTGCTGTACCGGAAAGTTATAAAGTCAGCCGTCAATTGGTGCTAAACTCTTTTGCTAACATAGATTTTAAAAAACCTCACCAACCATTACTGTTTATCGGTGGCGGAAGAGACCATATTTTCCCGTCAGTCCTTACAAAGAAAATCGCCAAAAAATATAAGGACGCTAACAGCAAAGTTGATTTGAGAATATTTGAAGGTAAAAGCCATTTCATTTGCGGCGAAACAGGTTGGGAAAAAGTGGCAGATTATGTCTTAGATTGGTATGAATCATTGGGGCTGTCCAAACAATCAATACGAGCCAGCGATGAAGTTTTCGTGTAAAATGACTTACCCACCCGGCGGGTGTTGCAGCTATCATGAATAATCAGGTATGAAATTTGGTTATCAAACCATTGGTAAAATAGACTTCCAATGGCAAACATTTCCAGATGAAAACAATTTTCACAACGCTGTTTTTGACATTCACATTAATAACTTCCTTTGGTCAGATAACATCAGAATCATCTAAACACCTGTCATTTAAGGGAGTACCTATTGATGGAACACTCAATGACTATGTTTCAAAGATGAAGGACAGTGGCTTTGATCCAGTAAAAACAGAAGACAGAGCTGCTCTTTTAAAAGGCGATTTTGCGTCCTACAAGAATTGTATTGTGGGCGTAACAACGTTGAAGCAAAAGGATTTGGTTAATAAAATAACAGTGAAATTTCCTGACTGTGATACCTGGTCATCTCTTACAACCAATTACTTTAATCTAAAAGAAATGCTAACGGAGAAATATGGGAAATTTTCAGATTGTGTGGAGAAATTTCAATCTCACGTAGCGGACGATGATCTTTCCAAAATGCTGCAGGTTAAACTGAATAATTGTAAATATTATACTGTCTATGAAACGGATAAAGGCACTATTCAGTTG
>DASSGT010000535.1:0-2717 GCA_035693345.1 Puia sp.
AAACCCGGCGATAATCTCAATCTGTATAATGCGTGGAGAACATTGTATACATACCATATCACTACAGATTACAGGACGTTTAATACCAAGTTGTCGTTGGGCTTCGGTGTCGTGTATCCCTACATATCTTTAACCAATTAATTTCAGTCTGGATATTTATTATTCAGCGCTGCGATTTCCGTGTGTCACTATCGGTCTTTGTTTTATCCGATAAGAGACCGGGAGAGTAATTGGCTGACGCTTTACAATTAGTCTGTCTCCAGTGCCTGCGACCTGGCGGTCGTATCACCATGATATTTAATTCCCGCATCATATACTCTCCGGTTTTTGTAACTTGGAACGATAGAACTTATCGAAATTCGGAACTATGGGTCGAGTAACCGGAATCTGTGCCGGCTTTTTTTTGATGATGCTGTTTCTCGTTCGATGTAAAAAAGAGTATAGCTATGAAGGTGGTGTTGCTGCTTTTACCATTGTAAACTCAGGAGCCAATTGTGTGTCCACTTTATCCGGGCATTATAACACCGGCCTTGCGCTCGACCAGTCCAATTCGGTGCAACTACAGATTGATGTAATCAGTCCGGGAAAATTCAGCATCCAAACCAATACAGCTGATGGAATGTTCTTTTCAACATCCGGATCCTTATCTGATACGGGTATTCAGACTCTTACTTTGGCGGGTAATGGGATACCATCCAAAGCAGGGGATTTTTCTTTTACACCCGGAGTAACAGCCACCTGCGATTTTATTGTAACCGTAACGGATAAGCAGGTTGCTGTGTCAGATTATATACTGACCGGCGCGCCGAATGCCTGCGAAAATGTTCAGGTCAATGGTCAGTATTCCACAGGCAAAGAGATTACTCCGGAAAATTTTATTGCGCTCAATGTCAACGTCGGTGCATTGGGAGATTACACCATACATACAGATACCCTGAATGGCATTTCATTTTCGGCGTCAGGGACATTCACTAAAACGGGTCCGCAAATCATCAATCTGATGGGGTCTGGCAATCCAGATCAGGCAGGGCATTTAATTTTTACACCCAAAGGAAACAATGGAAGCGGTTGCACATTCGATCTCACTGTACAAAAATCAGGACCTCCCGCAACGTATGTCATTGAATCCGGGCAAAATCTGTGTATTGGTGCCGCGGCCGGATCATTTACTGCGGGAACACCATTAGATGGCTCGAACACATATACGCTGGAGGTATTTGTTGCCGACTTAGGTAATTTCACCATTGCAACAAAGTCGGTCAATGGTGTTTACTTTTATTATACCGGCGAATTTACCACGGCGGGTGACCAGTACGTAACGCTCCAGGGATACGGTACACCTGCTGCAGTCGGTAATTTTACACTCACGCCGCAAATCATCGGACCTGCACCGCTCGGCGGAACTGCATGCGATTTCTCACTGCCGGTGAAGTAAATCGACGCGTATCTTCTTCCGTTAAAGGACTGGCAGAATAATATGAAAGTCGGATCCTTTCCCGACAACGCCCGTCGCATAAATATGACCTCCATGATTCTCGACGATCTTTTTGCAAATAGCCAGACCGATGCCAGTACCTGTATATTCCGTTTTTCTATGAAGGCGTTGAAAAATTTGAAAGATCTGACCGGCATATCGCTGATCGAAACCAATGCCATTATCACTGAACTGAATATGGTATTCCGAATCTTTTTTTTCAACCTGTATATTAATTACAACAGGTATTTCAGGGCGGCTATATTTGAGCGCATTGGAAATAAGATTTCCAAATAGCTGAACCATTTGCAGGCGGTTGGCACGAATGGTTGGAAGTTTATGAAAATTGAACGTGGCTTGTTTTTGATCAATGAGAAGTTCAAACTCATTTTGCAGATCCACTATAACCTTCTCAAGATCTACCCGCTCAAACAATGAATCCTGATTGGATACTTGGGAATAAACCAGTACGTCCCGGATGAGGATTTTCATACGATCAGCTGCCGTAATTATTTTGTTTAAATATTTTGAAGAAATGTCACTCTCTATGGCAGTTTCTAAAAGGCTGGCGTAGGAAGATATTTTTCTTACCGGCTCCTGCAAATCGTGGGAGGCAACATGGGCAAACTGACGAAGATCCGCATTGGACCGTTCGAGATGCCGGTTCGCCTCAGCAAGTTCACGTGTTCTGGCGCTGACGATTTTTTCAATCTCCTGACGGGCCAAAACCTGTTCGGTAACCAGCACGGCCACTGCAATAACACCCGTAATCTGACCCTGGGTATCCGATTCTGCTTCATACAAAAAACTAACATACTCCTGTTCAAGTTTGCCATTACGGGGAAGCTGAATGGGGTATTCCTGAATGGAAACGGAATTACCTGTGCGGTATACTGTGGAGAGTAATTCTTCAACACCCTGGGCCCGGACTTCAGGTAAACCATCGAAAATAGATTTACCAGCCATAGTAGGCCAGTCTGTTCCCCAAATATCCAGCATACGGTCGTTGGCAATTTCCACAATAAAGGAAGGTCCCTTTAATATGCAAATGGCAACCGGTGCTTTCAGGATCGAGTTTCGGAAATTTCTTTCGTTTTCTGCGATTTTTTCACTGGCCTCGCGTTCACGAAGTTCCGCCTGTTTCTGGTCAGTTACATCCTGCAGGATTCCATTGAAACGCACAGGGATATTTTGTTCATCAAAGATGGCTTTGCCCATTGCCCGTACAATTCGTTCAGAAGCA
>DASSGT010000536.1:0-2109 GCA_035693345.1 Puia sp.
ATGGCGGTCAGGTCCATATCCTTGTAATTTTTGATTTCATTATACAGGGTGTCTCTTTCAACGGGTTCCCGTTTTACCTGCTTAATCAGTGCGACCAATTCAGCTGTGGAAAGTGATGGGTGTTGCTCTTCTGATCCTGCCATTGAATAAATCTTCGTAGAATCATCAATGGTTCCGTCCAGATCATTCACACCAAATGAAAGTGTTAACTGTGCGCTTTGACGACCGAGCATGGGCCAATATGCTTTAATATGCGGGAAATTATCCATAAACAGGCGACTGACTGCATACGTTTTCATGTCTTCTATGACAGAAGATTCCGGTACATGACTCATATCATTTCCTTTATTCCGGAATTTTAATGGAATGAAAGTATTAAATCCGCCCGTTTCATCCTGCAAAGTTCTGAGCCTTTCCATATGGTCCACACGGTGGCCATAATTTTCAATATGCCCATATAACATGGTGGCATTGGAATGCATTCCTAAAAGATGTGCCTGACGGTGGATATCCAGCCATCCGTTAGCATTTACTTTGTCTTCGCAAATCTGTTTCCTGATTTCAGCATCGAAGATCTCTGCGCCGCCGCCGGGCAGGGAATCAAGCCCCGCTTCATGCAAAGTTTTCATTCCTTCTTCAACCGAAAGTTTTGCCTTGCGGAACATGTAATCAAGTTCAACTGCAGTAAAACCTTTGATATGCAGATCCGGACGATGGATTTTGATTTTCTGTAATAGCTCGACGAAGAAATAAAGGTTCATCTTCGGATGAACCCCGCCGACGATATGCACTTCGGTTACCGGTTTACCATCGTATTTTTTTACCATATCCAGCATCTGGTCAATACTCAGTTCCCAGCCCTCGTCCCGATGGGCGTATAGTCTCGAATATGAGCAAAACGCGCAGGAAAATACACAAACATTGGTTGGCTCGATATGAAAATTCCGATTGAAATAAGTCTTATTGCCATGCAGGGCTTCACGTTTATAATTTGCCAGGGCTCCGGTATACGAAAGTCCCGCCTTTTCAAAAAGAAGTACGCCTTCATCGAAAAAAATCCGTTCACTATTTAAAACCTTTTCTCCAATTCTGCGAAGTATCGTGTCCTGTTGTTTGCTTATGATTTCCTGAATCTGTTCCGTACGCATATCTGCACCATTATTTACAAAGCAAATTTACGAAGGAAACGAGCAGTGTTATCAATGTTCATACATTCATTTATTAGTTAATTCCTTTATCTTCCGTATACAAATTGTTTTATGCAAAGATTTCAGGGATTGATTGGTATAGCGCTCATCCTCGCACTGGCTGTTGCATTTTCCAATAACCGCCGGCGGATCAATATCCGCCTGGTTTTGTCAGGGATCACACTTCAATTATTAATCGGCATACTGGTTCTGAAAGTAGAACCGGTGATATATTTTTTTAAACTGCTTGGAAGAGTCATGGGAAAGCTGGAACAATTTGCTTTTCAGGGAGCGGCTTTTGTATATGGCGGTCTTGCCGTACCTGCCAAAGGAGGAGGAGTTATGGATTATGCGTTGGGTGGATTTGTTTTTGCTTTCAATGTAACTGCCACCATCATCTTTGTATGCGCCCTGGTGGCAATGTCTTATCATATAGGAATTATGCAGCGCATCATTGCGGTCATTGCAAAGGCTATGAATGTGGTTATGCGGGTGAGCGGTGCTGAGGCACTCAGCAATGTGGCGAGTGCTTTTGTAGGACAAATCGAGGCACAGGTATTAATACAACCATATTTACCCGGTATGACCAAAAGTGAATTGCTTGCAAGTATGTCGGGAAGTCTTGCCTGCATAGCTGGCGGTATCCTGATTGTATATGCCAATATGGGCGCCCAGGCGGGTCTGGATCTGGCGCCCAAATTGATTACAGCAAGTCTCATGGCAGCGCCCGGCGCATTGGTCATATCTAAAATTGTATGGCCGGAAACGGAAATCAGTGAAACAATGGGAACGGTAAAATTGAAAGTCACCAGTCGCTATGTAAATATGCTGGATGCCATTACCCATGGCGCTGGTGAAGGATTTAAAATCGCGATGAATGTAATTGCCATGCTGATTGGATTCATAGCAACGATTGCCATCG
>DASSGT010000537.1:0-3027 GCA_035693345.1 Puia sp.
GGATTGAATAATGAAAGTGTCAGCAAGTATCTGGGCGGGATGCAACAGAATCTGGATTTCTACAATAATTTCATTCCGGTATTTGATAAAAGATTTGTGAGTCCGCTCAGCAACAACGGCGATTTTTACTACCGCTACCGGATTATTGATACGCAGTATGTGAATTCACGCCGGCTTCTCCACCTGGTCTTTACGGCGAAAAGAAAAGGCGAAAATACTTTTGAAGGAGATTGCTGGGTACATGACTCCAGTTTCGCCATTCAGAAAATGACGCTTCGCCTGGACGCTTCTTCCAACCTGAATTTTGTACAGAATCTTACCATCATCCAGGAGTTCTCTCTGGTACACGACACAACCTGGTTTCTTTCCAGGGATAAATTCGTGGCTACCCTGACGCCGCTGGGTAAAAACAGAATGGGCATGATCGGCAGAAAAACCACTACCTATAGAAATATCGTCTATAACGACAGCTCCGTGGTACGTGAAGTGGAAAAAAATAAGATTTTAGAGGAAGTGATGTTCACTGCCAATGCCCGGCAGCGACCGGATTCATTCTGGCTGGAAAACCGGCATGAAGTATTAACGAAGAATGAGAAAGCCATATACAAAATGGTGGACACCCTCACAAAGATGCCCGCCTTTCATACTTATACCAATGTGCTGAATTTTATTGGCACCGGATATCTCAACATCGGGAACTTTGTAATTGGTCCCTGGTACAACTGGATTTACAGCAATGAACTGCAGGGGCTCCGCGTTCGATTCGACCTGGGAACCAACAAGGGTTTTAATAAGAATCTGATCCTGCATGGGTACCTGGCTTATGGATTCGGCGATCAGGTATTGCATTGGGAAGGAGATGCCCTCTATCTTTTCAAACGGAATCCGCGAATGAGTCTCTATGCGATATTCCGGCAGGATCTGGACTATGGTCAGCAGTATTATGATGAAATTACAAGCGATAACATCTTCGCCATCGCCGTCAGAAAACCCGGCATCCCGATTAAATTCATCAACCTGACAGAACAACAGGTACAATGGTTTAATGAATGGGTGAACGGATTTTCGATCACTTTAACCGCAGATCATAAAGTATACAATCCCGAGTTGAACCTGGCGCCGATGAGTTATTTTATCAAGGGACCCGGCAATCCGATGAATGGATTTGAACTTTCGGTGAATCTTCGTTTTGCTTTTCTCGAGAAATTTTTTGAAACTACGTTTTACCGCACAAGCCTCGGCAGTCAGTATCCCATCATCGACGTAAAATATACGCATGGCTTTCCCGGTGTTCTGGGCAGCACACTGACCTATAATAAAATCTTCGCGAGTATTTCTGATGTCATCAAAGTGCCTCCGATCGGCACCTTGTACTATAATTTCTTCGGCGGTAAGACGACCGGGGTTCAACCCTATCCTTTCCTCAATGTAGCTCCCGGCAATGAAACATACTATTATAACAAGTATGCATTCAGCCTGATGAATAAATATGAATACCTGCACGATCAGTTTCTCGGATTCAATTTCGAGCATAATATTGGCAGCGGAATATTCAGATTCACACCGCTCACACGGAAATTGAAATTCCGCCAGTTTTACAATGTCAAATTGTTGTGGGGACATCTTTCGCCTGAGAACACGGTTTATAATAATAATCCCGATTATGTTTTCAGATCACTGGATGGCAGAACCTATATGGAAGTCGGTACCGGTGTTGATAATATCTTCCGCTTTCTCCGGGTCGATTTTATCTGGCATGTACTGCCTACCGGACAGAACCTTTCCTATATTCAAAAATTCGGTGTGTTCGGCAGTTTCAGATTGCAGTTTTAGCGATGTTAATTTGGTTTGCCTTAATTTTCTGATATGTTTTCTCCGCAAACCAGAATTACTATAAAAAGGATTATCCCATTTAGCCTGATCTGGTTGATGTTTGCGCTGGTTTATTCCCTGATTGAAAAAGGGCTGTTAGGTAATCTGAATAAATATCCTTCCACCGGCAATCCATATCATTTCGGCAAATCGATTCTGATTACCGGTTTAACGGCATGGGTATTGGGTTTATTCATGGGAACAGTTGAAATCCTGCTGTTCGATAAAGTATTTCCAAAAACGAGCCTGCTAAAAAAAATCCTTTACAAAACAGCCATATATATTGTTACTATCATTTCCTTTCTCATGATCATTACCGTTATTTATAATGCTGTCGAATTCAGGACCAGTGTATTTGACAAATCTGTATGGATCTCCTTCTGGATCTTTTTTTCCAATTTCTCTTTTTGGAGCACCGAATTGTACATCGCAATCACCATAGGTATTTCTCTTCTCTATCATGAAATAAATCAAAACCTGGGTCAGGGCATCCTTAATAATTTTTTTACGGGTAAATACCATTCACCGAAAGAAGAGGAAAGAATTTTTATGTTCCTCGACATGAAATCATCCACTACCATTGCGGAAGACATGGGTCATCTGAGATATTTCGAAATGCTAAAGCAATATTTTTCGGATTTAACGAACCCCATCATCCAGTATTTCGGAGAAATTTATCAATATGTCGGAGATGAAATCGTGGTGACATGGACACTCAAAAACGGCATACTGAATAACCGGTGCATTGAATGTTTTTTTGAAATGAAAAGAGTCATTCACAGCCAAAGAACAAAGTATCAGCATCAATTCGGCCTTGTCCCCGAATTCAAGGCCGGACTTCATTTTGGAAAAGTGATTACAGGTGAGATCGGGGAGATCAAAAAAGAAATCATATTTACCGGCGACGTTTTAAATACAACGGCCCGGATACAGAGCCTTTGTAACGGTTATGGAGTGGATCTCCTGGTATCCGGCCAGCTGATGAAAAAACTGGATCTTCGTCCGCCATCACAAATGAAAGCGATGGGCGAAAATGAATTGAGGGGAAGAGATGAGAAAATAGTTTTATTTACCATTCTGCAGGTATAAAAAATCATCATGCAGAAAATGGTTTTATATAACATATCCATTTGGCCGTCGCGAAATCTATTGACT